>NZ_JBIATA010000009.1:0-202079 GCF_042891295.1 Streptomyces sp. NPDC001902
GACAACTTCACCGCCCCGTTCTTCGGTGACGGCAACGTGCTGTCCAACAACTACGTCAACAAGAAGATCACCGGCGAGCTGATCCCGCGCACCGCGGCCGAGGACGGCCGCGCCGCGACCAGCGGCGACTTCGAGGAACTGCAGGACATCGTCGCCGACGACGTCCCGATCATCCCGCTGTGGCAGGGCAAGCAGTACGTGGTGTCCAAGGACAACATCAACGGCCTGGAGTGGACCCTCGACCCGTCCACCATCTTCCGCTTCTGGGAGATCCAGAAGGGCGTCTCGACCTCCTAGCCGCCGCCTGGTCCGGGCCGCCCGGCCCGGACCACGACGCGACGAACGCCCCGGGGACGCTACTGCGCCCCGGGGCGCACCAGTCCGCTCTCGTACGCGTACACCGCCGCCTGCACCCGGTCGCGCAGCGCCAGCTTCGTCAGCACATGCCCCACGTGGGTCTTCACCGTCGTCTCGCTCACGAACAGCTCCGCGGCGATCTCCGCGTTCGACAGGCCGCGCGCCACCAGCTTCAGCACCTCGACCTCCCGCTCGGTGAGGGTGTGCAGCGCCTGCGGCACCGGCTCCTCACCCGACGGCAGCCGCCCCGCGTACTTGTCCAGCAGACGCCGCGTGATGCTCGGCGCGAGCATCGCCTCACCCGCCGCGACCACCCGGATCGCCTGCACCAGCTCGTGCGCCGGAGCGTCCTTCAGCAGGAAGCCGCTCGCCCCCGCACGCAGCGCCTCCACCACGTACTCGTCCAGATCGAACGTGGTCAGCACCAGTACCTTCGCCGGACCGTCCCGGCCCGGCCCGGTGATCTGCCGGGTCGCCTCCACCCCGTCCATCCGCGGCATGCGGATGTCCATCAGCACCACATCGGGCTGCAGCACCCGCACCTGCTCCAGGGCCTGCTGGCCGTCCCCCGCCTCGCCGACCACCGCCAGGTCGCCCTCGGCCTCCAGGATCATCCGGAAGCCCGTACGCAGCAGCGGCTGGTCGTCCACCAACAGGACGCGAATAGCCACAAGATCTCCTTCGCCCTCAGGACTCCCCATTCTTCCCCACCACGGGCAGCGGATACGGTGGGGGAGTCCCCCCGAAAGAGGGGCACACCGCCCGGTGGTCGCACCAGTCGCACAACCGGCTCGGCCGCGGCCGCCAGTCACCCGACTCCGTGGCCCGCGTGATCGCCTCCCACAGGGCCTCCAGCTTCCGGCCCACCGCCCGCAGCTCACCCTCCGACGGGTCGTACGTCAGCACCTCGCCGCTGCCCAGGTAGACCAACTGCAGCCGGCGCGGCACCACGCCCCGCAGCCGCCACAGCACCAACGCGTAGAACTTCATCTGGAACAGCGCCTCGTCCGCGTACTCGGGGCGCGGCGCCCGGCCGGTCTTGTAGTCCACCACCCGCAGGTCGCCCGAGGCCGCCGCGACGTCCAGACGGTCCACGTAACCGCGCAGCGTCAGCCCCGACTCCAGCTCCGTCTCCACGTACAGCTCGCGCTCGGCCGGCTCCAGCCGCGTCGGGTCCTCCAGCGAGAACCACCGCTCGACCAGCCGCGCCGCCTCCTCCAGCCACTCCGCCAGCCCCTGCCCGTGCGCCGCGGCGAACAGCTCCGACAGCTCCGGACGCTCCTCCAGCAACCGCTGCCACTGCCCCGGCACCATCGCCCGGGCCCGGTCCGCCGTCCGCTCCGCCGCCGGCACGTCGAAGAGGCGCTCCAGCACCGCGTGCACCACCGTGCCCCGCGTCGCGGCCTGGCTCGGCTTCTCCGGCAGCTTGTCGATCACCCGCAGCCGGTACAGCAGCGGACACCGCATGAAGTCGGCGGCGCGCGACGGCGACAGGGAGGACGGCGGCCTGGGAGGAACGGCTTCGGTGCTGGTGCCCATGGCAGGACCCTACGGGGTGGCGCCGACAGCCGGTGTCGGGTCCCCGCAACCGGGCAATACCATCGACGTCGGAGCGTCAGCGACACGAGGGGAACCAGTGAGCGAGAGCCAGCAGCCGCCGCCGGGCGGCGAGAGGACTCCCGGACCCGACGACGGGCCCGCCAAACGTCCCCCGGGACCCGGCGGCGGCATCCTCATGGGCCGCTTCTTCGGCGTGCCCGTCTACGTCGCCCCCAGCTGGTTCCTCGTCGCGGCCCTCATCACCTGGGTGTTCGGCGGACAGCTCGACCGCGTCCTGCCCGAGCTCGGCGGCGCCCGCTACCTCGTCTCGCTCTTCTTCGCGGTCGCCTTCTACGCCTCCGTGCTCGTCCACGAACTCGCCCACACCATCGCCGCCCTCCGCTTCGACCTGCCCGTGCGCCGCATCCAGCTGCAGTTCTTCGGCGGCGTCTCCGAGATCGAGAAGGAGTCCGAGACCCCCGGGCGCGAATTCGTCCTCGCCTTCGTCGGCCCGCTGCTCTCCCTCGTCCTCGCCGGGGTCTTCTACCTCGGCATGTACGGCGTCGACCCCGACACCGTCCCCGGCGTACTCCTCGCCGGACTCATGATCAGCAACCTGCTCGTGGCCGTCTTCAACCTGCTGCCCGGCCTGCCCCTCGACGGCGGCCGCATGCTCCGCGCCGTCATCTGGAAGATCAGCGGCAAGGCCATGACCGGCACCGTCGCCGCCGCCTGGACCGGCCGCGCCCTGGCCATCGCGGTCCTCGTCGGCCTGCCCCTGCTCTCGTACGCCGGCGGCATGAGCGACGGCGGGGACGGCGCCACCGGCTTCGACTCCCTCACCGACGCCCTGCTCGCGGCCATCCTCGCCGCCATCATCTGGACCGGCGCGGGCAACAGCCTGCGCATGGCGCGGCTCCGCGAGCACCTGCCCGAACTCCAGGCCCGCTCGCTCACCCGGCGCGCCCTGCCGGTCTCCTCCGACACCCCGCTGTCCGAGGCCCTGCGCCGGGCCAACGAGGCCGGCGCCCGCGCCCTCGTCGTCGTCGACGGCCAGGGCACCCCCACCGCCGTCGTCCGCGAGGCCGCCATCGTCGGCGTCCCCGAACACCGCCGCCCCTGGGTCGCCGTCTCCGGCCTCGCCCAGGACCTCAAGCCCGGCATGAAGGTTTCCGCGGAACTCGCCGGCGAGGACCTCCTGGACACCCTGCGTGCCACCCCGGCCACGGAGTACCTCGTCATCGAGAACTCCGGCGAGGTCTACGGCGTCCTGTCCACCGCCGACGTCGAAAAAGCCTTCCTCGCCGCCATGGCCAGGCCTTCTTCTTAGGGCTCGTTCGCCTCCGGGGCGCTCAAGACGGTGTCGACAGTCGACCGTGCTCGGTCACTCGTTCCTCGCGACCTCCGCGGTCCCCCGGCTACCGCCGGGAGGTGCCCCCACCCTTTCGACACCGTCCGCGCCCCTTTGGCTCACTCGCCGAGGCAGTCCGTCGACGTGCTGCTCCGGAGCAACCCGCAGGGGCGGCTGCCTCGGCCCATCGCGCCCGGTCGGTGCCCACTCGTGCCCTGGCGAGTGAGCCGAAGGGGCGCGCGCCTGTCGAAAGGGAGAGCGCGCGGAGGCTCCGAGGAACGAGGAGCCGAGCACGGTCGACCGTCGACAGGTGCAGAGGGCGCCCCGGAGGCGAACCGAGCCTCAAAAAGGCGAGCGCCCCGGAGGCGAACGGAGCCCTTAAAAATGAACGGTAGGCTTGTCCGCATGTCCGAACCGACCGGTGCCGCCCGCCGTCGCGGGCCCTTCAAGGTCGGGGACCAGGTCCAGCTCACCGATCCCAAGGGACGCCACTACACGTTCACGCTCGAGGCCGGGAAGAACTTCCACACCCACAAGGGTTCCTTCCCCCACGACGAGCTGATCGGTGCCCCCGAGGGCAGTGTGGTCCGAACCACGGGAAACGTCGCCTACCTCGCGCTGCGCCCCCTGCTCCCCGACTACGTCCTGTCCATGCCCCGCGGCGCCGCCGTGGTCTACCCCAAGGACGCGGGGCAGATCCTGTCGATGGCCGACATCTTCCCCGGCGCACGCGTCGTGGAGGCAGGCGTCGGCTCCGGCTCGCTCAGCATGTTCCTGCTGCGCGCCGTCGGCGACCAGGGGATGCTGCACTCCTACGAGCGCCGCGCCGACTTCGCCGAGATCGCCACCCAGAACGTCGAACGCTACTTCGGCGGCCCGCACCCCGCGTGGCAGCTCACCGTCGGCGACCTCCAGGACAACCTCAGCGACGCCGACGTCGACCGGGTCATCCTCGACATGCTCGCCCCCTGGGAGTGCCTGGAGGCCGTCTCCAAGGCGCTGGTCCCCGGCGGCATCCTCTGCGCGTACGTGGCCACCACCACCCAGCTCGCCCGCACCGTCGAGGCGATCCGCGAGCACGGCACGTTCAACGAGCCGTCCGCCTGGGAGACCATGGTCCGCACCTGGCACATCGAGGGCCTGGCCGTGCGCCCCGACCACCGCATGATCGGGCACACCGGCTTCCTGCTCACCGCCCGCCGTCTCGCCGACGGCGTCGAGCCCCCCATGCGGCGCAGGCGCCCCGCGCCCGGCGCGTACGGCGAGGACTACACCGGCCCGGGCGGCGGCAAGCCGGCCACCGGCGGAGCGTAACCACCCGACCCCGAAGCGCCGTCGCCGGCAGGACCGGCGGCGGCGCTTCGTCACACCCCCGCGGACATCTCCCGAAACACGGGCCCCGGTCGTACCAACCGACTGTGACCTGTGGCACCATGCTGGCCACCCCGCTCGACCAACTCCACAGGAGACAGGCGCGTGCAGCCATCCGCAGGGCCGGCCCTTCCGCACACCCGAGCCCGTTCGGTGCACTGGATCACGACCGCCGCGGTGATCGCCGCCGTCATAGGCAGCGCCGCGCTCGTGCAGCCCGCCGGCGCCTCCACGGGCAGGCCCGCCGCGGACGCCAGGACCGGCAAGCCCGCGACCGCCGCCGTGACGCCGCCGGACCCCCGTGCCGCGCACTTCCCCCTGGAATGCGCCGGGGCGCCCGTGGACGTCGTGGACCAGGCGTCGGGAGACCTCGACGGGGACGGCCGCCCCGAGACCGTCGCCGTCGTCCGCTGCCACTCCGAGACCGGCACCCCGCCCAGTGGCCTGTACGTGCTGTCGGCGGACCCCGCCGCCGGCGCCGCCCCGCGCATCGTCGAGACCCTCGTCGATCCCAAGGAGCAGCGCAGCTTCAAGGACCTGAAGATCGACGGCCGCACCGTGCGGGCCACCGTGCTCGGCTACTCCACCGACGACGTGCCCCGTTGCTGCCCCGACCAGATGCGCGACTACAGCTGGGAGTGGAGGTCCGGGACCTACTACGAGATCCCCGGACCGCTCGCGAACAGCGTGTGACAGATCACTCCGCGTCGGGTCCGTACAGTTCTACACTGTCCGAAACCCGACGCACATGAATACAGTCGCCAGGGCAGTCCCTGGCCGAATCCACCACATCGGTCAACAACGGCAGGGGAACCGGGACCGTCGCCCCGGGTGCCTGACGGAGTTCGTCGTCGTCGCCCTTGACGTAGGCGAGCCCGTCGATGTCCAGCTCGAAGACCTCGGGCGCGTACTGCACACAGATGCCGTCCCCGGTGCACAGGTCCTGATCGATCCAGACCTCAAGCGCCTCGACGACTTCCTCGCTCACCGCTACCTCGCCTGCCGTTCATCGTTCGGGAAGGGACAGCCCTTGACGGGCGTTGACCGAACCGACGATACAACCGGCCGCTTTCGGATGGTGATGGCTGGGTATCTCCCTGGCGGGAGGACGTGCGCAAGGGTGAAGATCGGACACACCCAGGACGTCTTTGTGATCTAGGGGTTTCAACCCCTACTGGCCCAGGTAGGGTCTGGAAGCGTCCAGCTCCCCTTGGAGGAGGTGAGGACCGTGGCGGCCCACGACGACGACATCAACCGTGGCGGCCGACCCGCTCGTGGATCGGAAGACCCCATGAGCCAGGTCGCCTTTCTTGAGCAGGAGATCGCCGTCCTGCGACGTAAGCTCGCCGACTCTCCGCGGCACACGAGGATTCTCGAGGAGCGGATCGTCGAGCTGCAGACCAACCTGGCAGGCGTGTCCGCTCAGAACGAGCGGCTGGCCAACACCCTCCGAGAGGCCCGCGACCAGATCGTGGCCCTCAAGGAAGAGGTGGACCGGCTCGCACAGCCCCCTGCCGGATTCGGTGTGTTCCTGCAGGCGAACGAGGACGAGACGGCCGACATCTTCACCGGCGGCCGCAAGCTGCGGGTGAACGTCAGCCCGTCCGTCGAACTGGACGGCCTCCGGCGCGGCCAGGAAGTCATGCTCAACGAGGCGCTCAACGTGGTCGAGGCCATGGAGTTCGAGCGCATCGGAGACATCGTCACCCTCAAGGAGATCCTCGAGGACGGCGAGCGGGCCCTGGTCATCGGGCACACGGACGAGGAACGGGTGGTGCGGCTCGCCGAGCCGCTGCTGGACGGCACCCTCCGCGCCGGCGACGCGCTGCTGCTCGAACCGCGCTCCGGGTACGTCTACGAACGGGTCCCCAAGAGCGAGGTCGAAGAGCTCGTCCTCGAAGAGGTCCCCGACATCGACTACCGCCAGATCGGCGGCCTCAGCAACCAGATCGAGCAGATCCGCGACGCCGTCGAACTGCCCTACCTGCACGCCGAGCTGTTCAAGGAGTACGAGCTCCGCCCGCCCAAGGGCGTGCTCCTCTACGGCCCGCCCGGCTGCGGCAAGACGCTCATCGCCAAGGCCGTCGCCAACTCCCTTGCCAAGAAGGTCGCCGAAGTCACCGGGCAGCCCCAGGGCAAGAGCTACTTCCTGAACATCAAGGGCCCCGAGCTGCTCAACAAGTACGTCGGCGAGACCGAGCGGCAGATCCGGCTGGTCTTCCAGCGCGCACGCGAGAAGGCCAGCGAGGGCACCCCCGTCATCGTCTTCTTCGACGAGATGGAATCCCTCTTCCGGACCCGCGGCTCCGGCGTCAGCTCGGACGTGGAGAACACCATCGTCCCCCAGCTGCTCGCCGAGATCGACGGCGTCGAGGGCCTGGAGAACGTCATCGTCATCGGCGCCTCCAACCGCGAGGACATGATCGACCCCGCGATCCTGCGGCCCGGCCGCCTGGACGTGAAGATCAAGATCGAGCGGCCGGACGCCGAGGCGGCCAAGGACATCTTCTCCAAGTACCTGGTGACGACCCTCCCGCTGCACGGCGAGGACCTCTCCGAGCACGGCGGCTCGCCCGGGGCCACCGTCGAGGCCATGATCCAGTCCGTGGTCGAGCGGATGTACTCCGAGTCCGAGGAGAACCGCTTCCTGGAGGTCACCTACGCCAACGGTGACAAGGAAGTCCTCTACTTCAAGGACTTCAACTCCGGCGCCATGATCCAGAACATCGTGGACCGGGCCAAGAAGATGGCGATCAAGGCCTTCCTCGACCACAACCAGCGGGGCCTGCGCGTCTCCCACCTGCTCGCCGCCTGCGTGGACGAGTTCAAGGAGAACGAGGACCTGCCCAACACCACCAACCCGGACGACTGGGCCCGCATCTCCGGAAAGAAGGGCGAGCGGATCGTCTTCATCCGCACCCTCGTCACCGGCAAGCAGGGCGCCGACACCGGTCGCTCCATCGACACCGTCGCCAACACGGGCCAGTACCTGTAACACGCGACCACCCTCCGGCTGCGGGTGCCCACGCAGGGGCACCCGCAGCCGGAGCATTTCACCCCGGCACCACCCAGGAAAGCGCGTAATGATCTCCCCACCACCGCCATCGCGTTCTAGGCTCAGCGGTACCGCACGAGGGCCAATTGCGAAGCGGTACTTGAGCGACCGGCCCAGCACGGGCCGCAGCCGGGCAAGGAGGGCCGCATGACCGTACGGCGAGTAATGGGCATCGAGACGGAGTACGGGATCTCCGTTCCGGGCCACCCGAACGCCAATGCCATGCTCACCTCGTCCCAGGTCGTCAACGCGTACGCGGCGGCGATGCACCGGGCGCGCCGCGCCCGCTGGGACTTCGAGGAGGAGAACCCACTGCGGGACGCCCGCGGCTTCGACCTCGCCCGAGAAGCCGCGGACACCAGCCAGCTCACCGACGAGGACATCGGCCTGGCCAATGTCATCCTCACCAACGGAGCCCGGCTCTACGTCGACCACGCCCACCCCGAGTACAGCGCCCCGGAAGTCACCAACCCCCGCGACGCCGTCCTGTGGGACAAGGCCGGCGAGCGCATCATGGCCGAAGCCGCCGAGCGCGCCGCCCAGCTCCCGGGCGCCCAGCCCATCCACCTGTACAAGAACAACACCGACAACAAGGGCGCGTCCTACGGCACCCACGAGAACTACCTGATGAAGCGGGAGACCCCCTTCTCGGACATCGTGCGCCACCTCACGCCCTTCTTCGTCTGCCGCCAGGTCGTCACCGGAGCCGGCCGCGTCGGAATCGGCCAGGACGGCCACGAACACGGCTTCCAGATCAGCCAGCGCGCCGACTACTTCGAGGTCGAGGTGGGCCTGGAGACCACCCTCAAACGGCCCATCATCAACACCCGCGACGAACCGCACGCCGACGCCGAGAAGTACCGCCGGCTGCACGTGATCATCGGCGACGCGAACCTGTCGGAGATCTCCACCTACCTCAAACTCGGCACCACCGCCCTGGTGCTGTCGATGATCGAGGACGGCTTCATCAACGTCGACCTCGCCGTCGACCAGCCCGTCCGCACCCTCCACCAGGTCAGCCACGACCCCACGCTGCGCCGCCTGATCACCCTGCGCAGCGGCCGGACACTGACCGCCGTCCAGCTCCAGATGGAGTACTGCGAACTCGCCCGCAAGTACGTGGAGGACCGCTTCGGCACCGACGCCGACGACCAGACCAAGGACGTCCTCGGCCGGTGGGAGGACGTGCTCAACCGGCTCGAGGGCGACCCCATGAGCCTCGCCGGCGAACTGGACTGGATCGCCAAGCGCGAGCTCCTCGAGGGCTACCGGCGCCGCGACTCCCTGGGCTGGGACGCCGCGCGGCTCCACCTCGTCGACCTCCAGTACGCCGACGTGCGCCCCGAGAAGGGCCTCTACAACCGTCTGGAGGCCCGCGGCCGCATCCAGCGGCTGGTGACCGAGGACGAGGTCGTCCGGGCCATGAGCAAGCCTCCGGAGGACACCCGCGCCTACTTCCGCGGCCGCTGCCTGGAGCAGTACGCGGACGACGTCGCGGCGGCCTCCTGGGACTCCGTGATCTTCGACCTCCCCGGCCGGGACTCGCTGCAGCGCGTCCCCACCCTGGAACCGTTGCGGGGCACCCGCAACCACGTCAAGGAGCTGCTGGACCGCTGTCGCACCGCGGAGGAGCTGGTGCGGATCCTGTCGGGCGGCTGAGCAGGGCTGAAATCCGTCCGAACCGGGAATCATCGGGGTGGCCCCCGGACGTTGGGCAATACCGGGGGCCGAAGTCAGACCCTCCTTGTAGGGTCTGATCTTGTAGGACATGGACACCGAGCGGGGTGAGGGACACATGGCTACCAAGGACACCGGCGGCGGGCAGCAGAAGGCCACGCGTTCGACCGAGGAGGTCGAGGAGACCGCGCAGGACGCGCAGGCCGCCTCCGACCTCAAGGAGCGGCAGGAGAAGCTGTCGGACGACGTGGACTCCGTGCTGGACGAGATCGATGACGTCCTCGAGGAGAACGCCGAGGATTTCGTGCGATCATTCGTACAAAAGGGCGGACAGTAGAGCAATTCGGGCATTTCTGCCATTCGGGATGAAGAAATGCTCTACGTGTCAGCGCGTGCTGCCGTCTCTCGCATTCGCTGCCAATAGGTCGAGGTCCGATGGCCTCCAGACGAGCTGCCGGGAGTGCTCCGCGGAGTTCTACCGCCGACGTCAGGAGGCCAAGGGCAAGACGGTTCGTGTCAAGGTGCACGTCCCCCAGGGGCACAAGCGCTGCCCTCAGTGCGGTGAGGTCAAGCCGTACGGCGAGTGGGAGCGCAATGCCATGTCATCGGACGGCTTCGCCAGCTACTGCAAGGCGTGCCGCGCCGAACGCAACCGCGCGGCCTACTTCAAACGCAAGTACGGCATCACCACGGTCGAACTGGACGCCATGATTGCCGGGCAGTTCGGTATCTGCTGCATTTGTTTGGACGCCCCGGCCGAACATGTGGATCACGACCACGGGACGGGTAGGGTCCGTGGCGTACTGTGCTTCAGCTGCAACGCCGCGCTGGGGCAGTTCAAGGATCGGCCCGACGTCATACGGCGGGCGGCCGCATACGTGGAAGGAAACGTGTGGAAGCCAACACTCGTAGCACCGGGCGTCTACCAGCTGCCTTCCTGACGCCTGGCTCGTCCTCGTTCGTGGACTTCCTGGGGGCGCACGCGCCGGCGATGCTCCCGGGCAACCGCACCCTGCCCGCCGTGAAGGGGGCCGTGGAGCTCCCGCACGGCACGACGATCGTGGCGGCGGCCTTCCCCGGCGGCGTGGTGCTCGCCGGTGACCGGCGGGCCACGATGGGCAACGTCATCGCCCAGCGGGACATCGAGAAGGTGTTCCCGGCCGACGAGTACTCGGCGGTCGGCATCGCGGGCACGGCGGGCCTGGCGGTGGAGATGGTCAAGCTGTTCCAGCTGGAGCTGGAGCACTACGAGAAGATCGAGGGCGCCACGCTCTCCCTGGAAGGCAAGGCGAACCGCCTGTCGACCATGATCCGGGGGAACCTGGGGATGGCGCTGCAGGGGCTGGCGGTGGTGCCGCTGTTCGCCGGCTACGACACGGACCGGGAGAAGGGGCGGATCTTCTCGTACGACGTGACGGGCGGGCGTTCGGAGGAGCACGGTTTCGCGGCGACGGGTTCGGGTTCGGTGTTCGCGCGGGGCTCGATGAAGAAGCTGTACAAGCCGGATCTCACGGAGTCGCAGACGGTGACGCTGGTGATCCAGGCGCTGTACGACGCGGCGGACGACGATTCGGCGACCGGTGGCCCGGATCTGGGGCGGCGGATCTTCCCGATCGTCACGGTCATCACCGACGAGGGCTTCCGCAAGCTGACCGAGGCCGAGACGTCGGAGATCGTCCGGGCCGTCCACGAGCGGCGGCTGGAGCTGCCGGACGGCCCGCGGGCCGGGCTGCTCTGACCTGGTCGTCCGAGATGCACTCGCTACTGACAGAAAGGGACGGATAGCCGGTGTCGACGCCGTTCTATGTCTCACCCCAGCAGGCCATGGCCGACCGTGCCGAGTTCGCCCGCAAGGGCATCGCGCGCGGGCGCAGCGTCGTCGTGCTGCAGTACACCGACGGCATCGTCTTCATCGCCGAGAACCCGTCCCGTGCCCTGCACAAGGTCAGTGAGATCTACGACCGGATCGCCTTCGCGGCGGTGGGGAAGTACAACGAGTTCGAGAACCTGCGGATCGGTGGTGTGCGCTACGCCGACCTGCGGGGTTACACCTACGACCGGGACGACGTGACCGCGCGCGGCCTGGCGAACGTGTACGCGCAGACGCTGGGCACGATCTTCTCGAGCGTGGGGGAGAAGCCCTACGAGGTGGAGCTGATCGTCGCGGAGGTGGGCGCGGACCCCTCCGAGGACCAGATCTACCGGTTGCCGCACGACGGTTCGATCGTCGACGAGCACGGTGCGGTGGCGGTCGGTGGCAACTCGGACCAGATCGGCAGTTACCTGGACCAGCGGCACCGTGACGGCATGACGCTTGCGGAGGCGCTGAAGCTGGCGGTGGAGTCGCTGAGCCGGGACAACAACGGCAGTGACCGGCAGCTCACGGCGGAGCAGCTGGAGGTCGCGGTGCTGGACCGTACGCGGCCGCAGCAGCGCAAGTTCAAGCGGATCCTGGGCCGGCAGTTGTCGCGGTTGCTGGAGGGGGAGGGGGCGGCGCCGTCGGTGGAGAAGGCGGAGAAGTCGGAGAAGCCCGCTCCGCCTGCGGCTCCGGTGGAGGGGGACGACGACCTTCCGGAGTTGGACGAGGACGTGTGACGGGTTCCGGCCCGTTGCCGACGCCCCGGCCCGCCTGTGCGGTGGCCGGGGCGTCGGTCGTTTCAGGGGTTGCGTGGTGGGGCGGTGGAGCCGCGGACGACGAGCCGGACGGGGAGTTCGGTGCCGGTGGCGGGGCGGTCGGCGAGGGTGTCGAGGAGTGCGGTCATGCCTCCGGCGCCGACGGCGTCGGCGGGGAGGGTGACGGTGGTGAGTTCGGGTTCGACGGCGGTGGCGAGGGCGGAGTCGTCGTAGCCGGTGACGGAGACGTCGTGGGGGACACGTAGTCCGTGGCGGCGCAGGGCCTTGCAGGCGCCGACGGCGAGGACGTCGTCGTCGCAGATGAGGGCGGTGGGGGGTGGGCCGGGCCGGGTGAGGAGGCGTTCGGTGGCCTGGCGGGCGTCCTCGTAGGTGAGCGGGGAGCGTTCGGTGGGTGGGGTGGTGCCGAGGGTGTCGGCGAGGGCCTGGGCGCGTTCGTGGAAGGTCCAGGTGTCGATGTCGGCGGCGAGGTGGGCGACGTCCCGGGGGTGGTGGCCGAGGCCGAGGACGTGCCGGGTGATCTGGCGCATGCCGTCGGCGATGGCGAGGTTGACGGTGGCGGCGGGGCCGGGTGCGGCGGGGTCGGCGTCGAGCATGACGAGGGGGAGGCCGCCGTCGCCGATGGCGGCGAGGGCGTCGGCGGCCATGGAGGAGGCGATGATGCCGTCGAGGGCGGCGCGGGCGGAGCCGAAGGGGTCGCGGGCGGGGCCGACGCCTTCGGGGGAGGGGTAGAGGACGACGCCGAAGCCGTGGTCGTCGGCGACGCGGGCGGCGCCGGTGTAGACGCGGGCGAAGTACTCGTTGGTGAGGGTGGGCACGACCAGGAGCGCGGTGCGGGTGCGGCCGAGGCGGAGGTTGCGGGCGGCGAGGTTGGGCCGGTAGCCGAGGTCGCGGGCGGCGGTGCGGACGGTGTCGGCGGTGCGTTCGGAGACCCGGCCGCGCCATTTGTCGCCGAGGACGAGGGAGACGGTGGCCTGGGAGACGCCGGCGGCGCGTGCGACGTCGCGTGAGGTCGGGCGCGCTGTGTCGGTCACCGTGGGGGCCTCTTTCGGCTGGGTGGGCGGGTGGCGGCGGGGTGTGCGGCTGGACCGGTGGACTGGGCTCATGGTACGTATGACCCACGACGTTATACGTACAACTAGCGAAGGGGCGGGCATGGGGACCGGTTACGCGGACCTGCTGCGGGCCCGGCACGCGGTCCGGCTGCTGACCGGCACCCTGGTCGGCCGGCTGCCGAACGCGACGGCGGCCCTGGGCATCGTGCTGCTGACCCGCGCGCAGGGCGGCGACTTCGCCCTGGCGGGGGCGCTGTCGGCCGTCTACGGCCTCGCCAACGCCGTGGGGCAACCTTTGCTGGGGCGGGCGGTGGACCGCCTGGGGCAGCCGAGGGTGATGTTCCCGGCGGCGGTGGTCTCGGCCGTGGGCATGGCCGTCTTCGCGCTCTCCGGGCCCCGGCCGCTGCCGCTGGCGTACGCCGCGATGCTGGTCGCGGGCTTCTTCACCCCGCCCCTGGAGGGCGGGCTGCGGGCGCTGTGGCCGGGCGTGCTGAAGCGCGAGGACCGGATCCACGCGGCCTACGCGCTGGACGCGGCCGCGCAGGAGGTCATGTTCGCGGTCGGCCCGCTGCTGGTGACGCTGCTGGTGGCGGCGTTCTCGGAGACGGCGGCGCTGCTGTGGATCGCGGCGGTCGGTGTGGCGGGGGCGCTGAGCGTGGTCACCGCGCCGCCGTCGCGGGCGTGGCGGACGCAGCCGCGCACCCCGGACTGGCTGGGGCCGCTGCGCGCGCCGGGCCTGCGGGCGCTGGTCGGCTCGTTCTTCTTCGTGGGGCTGGCGCTGGGCTCGATCGCGGTGGCCGCGGTCGCGTACGCCGACGAGCACGGCGGCGGGATGGTCTCCAGCTACGTGCTGTCGGGGATCGGCGCCGGGGCGCTGGCCGGCGGGGTGTTCTACGGGGCGCGGCAGTGGGCCGGGGTCCCCGAGCGGCGGCTGCGGCTGCTGATGGCGGGCCTGGCCGTGTGCTACCTGCCGCTGGTGCTGGTGCCGGGCGTCGCGGCGATGTCGGGCCTGGCGGTGCTGGCGGGGTTGTTCCTGGCGCCCTCGCTGGCCTGTGCGTTCGTGGTGGTCGACCGGCACGCCCCGGTGGGCACGGTGACCGAGGCGTTCTCATGGATCGTCACCACGTTCGGGGTGGGCGCGGCGGTCGGCACGGCGGTCGCGGGACCGGCCGCGCAGTACGGCGGGACCGCGGCGGCGTTCGGCGTGGCGGGTGCCGGCGGGGTGGTGGCGCTGGTGGTGCTGCTGGCCAGTGGGCGCTACCTCACGGTTCCAAACCCGGCAAGCGGGACAGAAAAAGATCGAATCGCCGCGGTCGAACCCGGTTTGAGGTCCACGCATCAGGCGTAAGGTCTCATCATGGACCGCCGCATTTTCGGGCTGGAGAACGAGTACGGCGTCACGTGCACGTTCCGGGGACAGCGGCGTCTGTCCCCGGACGAGGTGGCGCGGTACCTCTTCCGCCGTGTCGTGTCATGGGGTCGCAGCAGCAACGTCTTCCTCCGCAACGGCGCCCGTCTCTACCTCGACGTGGGTTCGCACCCGGAGTACGCCACTCCCGAGTGCGACAACGTGACGGAACTGGTCACCCACGACAAGGCGGGGGAGCGCATCCTCGAGGGCCTCCTGGTGGACGCAGAACGACGCCTGCACGAGGAGGGCATCGCGGGCGACGTCTACCTCTTCAAGAACAACACCGACTCCGCGGGGAACTCCTACGGGTGCCACGAGAACTACCTCGTCGCCCGGCACGGGGAGTTCTCCCGCCTCGCGGACATCCTCATCCCCTTCCTGGTCACCCGGCAGCTGCTGTGCGGCGCGGGCAAGGTGCTGCAGACCCCGCGCGGCGCGGTCTACTGCGTCAGTCAGCGCGCGGAGCACATCTGGGAGGGCGTCAGTTCCGCCACGACCCGCTCCCGGCCCATCATCAACACCCGGGACGAGCCGCACGCGGACGCCGAGCGCTACCGGCGGCTGCACGTCATCGTGGGTGACTCCAACATGTCCGAGACGACCATGCTGCTGAAGGTCGGCGCGACCGACCTGGTGCTGCGCATGATCGAGGCGGGCACCGTGATGCGGGACCTGACGCTGGAGAACCCGATCCGGGCGATCCGCGAGGTGTCGCACGACATAACGGGCCAGCGCAAGGTCCGTCTCGCCTCGGGCCGGGAGGCCTCGGCCCTGGAGATCCAGGAGGAGTACTACTCCAAGGCGGTGGACTTCTGCGACCGGCGCGGCATCCGCAGCGGTGTCATCGAGCAGGTCCTCGAACTGTGGGGCCGGACCCTGGAGTCGATCGGCAGCGGTGACCTGGACAAGATCGGTACCGAGATCGACTGGGTGATGAAGTACCGCCTGATCGAGCGTTACCGGGCGCGGGACAACATCACGATGTCGCACCCGCGCATCGCGCAGATAGACCTCGCGTACCACGACATCCACCGCCGCCGCGGGTTGTACTACCTGCTGGAGAAGCGGGGTCAGGCCAAGCGGATCTGCAACGACCTGAAGATCTTCGAGGCCAAGTCCGTGCCCCCGCAGACGACGCGGGCGCGGCTGCGCGGCGACTTCATCCGCCGTGCCCAGGAGCAGCGGCGCGACTTCACCGTCGACTGGGTGCACCTGAAGCTCAACGACCAGGCGCAGCGCACGGTGCTGTGCAAGGACCCGTTCCGGTCGGTGGACGACCGGGTGGAGAAGCTCATCGCCGGTATGTAGGGGCGGTGGCACAGGCGACGCGGGGCCCCGTACGTGTTCGTACGGGGCCCCGCCCACGCCGTAGAGTGGCGCGCACGCCAGACAACGCAAGATCGACCTGATGGGGATCCCCGTGCGCCGACGCTCTCTTCTCCTCGCCGTCCCTGCCGGCCTGCTCACCCTCGCCGGCTGCGGTGACGACAAGTCCGGCAAGTCCGCGACCAGCGCCACCCCGTCGGGTTCCGCGTCCGCGTCCGCGCCGGTGAAGATCGTGGACGGCCCGCTGCCGGACATCACCGCCGGTACGAAGTTCGGCGAGAAGCCGACGGTCGCCAAGGGCACGGGCCAGCCGAGCAAGGACCTGGCCGTCAAGACGGTGATCCAGGGCAACGGCACCACCGTCGCCTCGGGTGACTACCTCCAGGCGAACTACCTGGGCCAGATCTGGGACACGGCCAAGGTCTTCGACAACTCCTGGGACCGGGGCGCGCCGGCCATCTTCCCGATCGGCGTCGGGCGGGTCATCCCGGGCTGGGACAAGGCCCTGGTGGGCAAGAAGGTCGGCGACCGGGTCGAGCTGGCGATCCCCCCGAACCTGGGCTACGGCGCGCAGGGGCAGCCGGACGCCGGGATCAAGGGCACCGACACGCTGGTCTTCGTCGTCGACGTGGTGGACACCTTCAACGGCAAGAGCTCCGCCCAGGGCAAGGCCGTCCCGCAGACCGACGCCAAGCTGCCCAAGGTCGGCACCGGCACCGACGGCAAGGCGCCCTCCATCGAGGTCCCCAAGACGGCCGCGCCGGCCAAGCTGGTCGCCAACTACGTGCTGGAGGGCGACGGTGCGGCGGTCAAGCCCACCGACACCCTGCTGCTGCAGTACAAGGGCGTGGTGTGGGACGGCGGCAAGGAGTTCGACTCCAGCTACAAGAACGGCCAGTTGGCCCAGTTCCCGCTGCAGCAGCTGATCAAGGGCTGGCAGGAGGGCCTGGTGGGCAAGAAGGTCGGCAGCCGCGTCATGCTCGTGGTGCCGCCGGACCTGGGCTACGGCGACAAGGCGCAGCCGGGCATCCCGGCGAAGTCCACGCTGGTGTTCAGCCTCGACATCCTCGCGGTGATGTAAGACTAAGCAGGTTGTCCGCACCTCTTTAGGAGCACGTACGTGAGCATCGAGAAGCCCGAGATCGACTTCCCCGGCGGTGAGCCGCCGGCCGAACTGGTGATCAGGGACATCTGGGAGGGCGAGGGCGCCGAGGCGAAGGCGGGTCAGAACGTCACCGTCCACTACGTCGGCGTGGCCTTCAGCACCGGCGAGGAGTTCGACGCCAGCTGGAACCGCAACTCTCCCTTCAGCTTCCCGCTGGGCGGCGGCCGGGTCATCAAGGGCTGGGACCAGGGCGTGCAGGGCATGAAGGTCGGCGGCCGTCGTGAGCTGACCATCCCCGCGCACCTGGCCTACGGCAACCAGAGCCCGAGCCCGCTCATCAAGCCGGGTGAGACGCTGATCTTCGTGGTGGACCTGCTGTCCGTCTGAGCGGCGTCCGGCCCGACCACGGCCCGTAGCCCCCGCCGACCGGCACCGCCGGCCCGGCGGGGGCTCCGTCGTACGAGGGCCGGCAGGGGCGGTCACCGGAACCGGCCTTCGCTTCAGCCACGCGGCCCGGTCGCGATAGGGTCTCGACGGAGAGCTGAACACGGAAGAAGGTTGCTTCGAGTGGCGATTGCCAAGGCCGAGCGGCTGATGAACCTGGCGCTGTGCCTGATGAACACCCGGCGCCCGGTCAGCAAGCGGGAGCTGCGCGCGTCCATCGAGGCGTACCACGAGATCGGCTCCGACGAGGCGTTCAACCGCATGTTCGAGCGCGACAAGGACGACCTGCGTGAGCTCGGCATGGTCATCGAGACGGTGGAGAGCCTGGACGGTGAGATCGGCTACCTCGCCCGCCGTGACCGCAACCGCCTCCCCGAGATCGCCCTGGACGCCGAGGAGGCCGCCGCGCTGAGCCTGGCCGCGAAGGTCTGGCAGCAGGCGCGCTTCGCCGAGGCCGCCAGCGGAGCCCTGCAGAAGCTGCGGGCCGCGGGCGTGCCCTTCCACGACGAGGGTGACGACGGCGTGCGGGAGGCGGCCGGGCACAGTGCCCTGGAGCCCCGCATCCCCACCCCCGAGCCGGCGTTCGAGCCGCTGATGGTCGCCACCCGTGAGCGCCGCCCCGTCTCCTTCGACTACCGCAAGGCCAACGCCGTACGCCCCGAGCCCCGCCAGGTCGAGCCCTGGGCGCTGGAGTGCTGGCGCGGCCACTGGTACCTGGCCGGCTGGGACCGCGACCGGTCCGCCGTGCGCGTCTTCCGGCTCTCCCGGATCACCGGCCGGGTCCGCACCCGCGGCGGCGCCTTCACCACCGAGGTGCCCGACCACGTCGACGTGCGCGCCGCCGTCGCCAGCTGGGCCGGGGAGGGCGCGACCGCGACCGCCAGGATCCGGCTGCGCCGCGACTCCGGGTACCCGCTGCGGGCCCGCGCGGTGGAGATACTGCCGGTCGACGCCGACTGGGACGAGCTGGAGATCCCGTACGGGCACGGACTGGACGCCTGGCTGGTGGAGTTCGGCCCGGACGTGGTCGTACTGGGGCCCGACGAGCTGCGGGCCGACGTCGTGGACCGGCTGCGCGCCGTCGCCAAGGGCTGAGCGGGGGAGTACGGAGAGATGGCCAACGCGATCGACCAGACGCGCCGGATGCTGTCCCTGGTGACGTATCTGCGCGAGCGCCCCGGCGCCCGCGTGAGCGACGTCGCCCGGGCGTTCGGGGTCACCGAGGCCGAGCTGATCGGCGACCTGAACGTGCTGCCGCTGTGCGGCACGAGCTTCAGGGGCGGCGACCTGCTCGACATCGACACCGACGGCGAGCGGATCTGGTGGCACAACGTGGACGACGTCGCGCAGCCGCTGCGGCTGGCCGCCGACGAGGCCGCCGCGCTGCTGGTCGCCGCCCGTGCCGTCGCCAACCTGCCCGGGCTGCGGGAGAGCGACCGGCAGGCCCTGCTGCGCGCCACCGCCAAGATCGAGGGAGCGGCCGGCGAGGCCGCCGGCGCGTCCTCCCGGCTGTCGGTCACCTTCGAGTCCGAGGGCAGCGTCTTCGCCGACGTCGACCGCGCCATCGCCGAACGGCGCCGGCTGTGGATCCGCTACTACTCGCCGTCCCGGGACGAGCTCACCGAGCGCGAGGTCGACCCGATCCGGCTGTTCGCGGTCGGCCACACCTACTTCGAGGGCTGGTGCTACCTGTCGGAGGACCGGCGCACCTTCCGACTGGACCGGGTCGCCGAGATCCGGCTGCTGGACACGCCCAGCGACCCGCCGCGCGTCGAGCCGCGCGACCTGTCCCAGGGGCTGGTGCAGCCGGCCGGCGACGACCCGGAGGTCGTGATCGAGGTCGGCCCCGGCGGCCGCTGGGTCGCCGAGTACTACCCGCACGACCTCGCCGAGGAACTCCCCGACGGCGGCCTGCGGGTCACCCTGCGCACCCCCGACCCGGGCTCGCTGCGCCGTCTCGCGCTGCGGCTCGGCCGCGACGGGCGGATCGTCTCCCCGGCCGGACTCGCCGGCAGCGCCCGCGACGCGGCCGCCCAGGCCCTCGCGGCCTACGGCGAGTGAGGTGAGCGCCGGCATGGACGACCTCGACACCCTGGACACCCTCGGTACCGTCGGCGACCCCGGCACGACCCCGCCCGGGGTGATCTTCAGGGCCTCCTGCCCGGAGTGCCGGACCAGCTTCGAGCTGTCGGCCGACGCCCTGCGGCTGGCCATCGGCGGCAGCCACCGGACCACCTTCTACTCCTTCACCTGCCCCGACTGCGGCTCCTCCGTCCGCAAGCCGGCGGGCGACCGCATCGTGGAGCTCCTCACCGACGGCGGTGTCCGCACGATGCGGCTGCACATCGGCTGAGCCGCTACGCTCGGCTCCCATGTGGTGGCTCTACCTGTACGTCGGCCTCGCGACCGCCGGCCTGCTCGTGCTCGGTGTCCTCGGCTTGCGTGTGTACGCCGAGGTGCGCGGCCTCGCCCGCCAGGTGGGGCGCAGCAGCGACCGCCTGCGACAGGCCTCCGAGGACCTGCGGCGGGCCGCGGAGCCGCTGGCGCGCGGCGCCGGCGAACTGTCGCGCTGACGACGCCGTCCCGCAGGCCGTGCCCGGACGCCGGGTCGGTGCCGTCCGCGGCACCCTCGTCCTCCCCCCTCCAGGAAGGTACGCTGCTGAAGCGGCCCCGATAGAGCGCGGCGGGGGCGGCAACGGCAAGGACGCCGGGGGATTGCCAGGCGTTTACCCCCGCAGGTTACGATCGCTGGCAGAGCGGACACCGTGTCCACGGACCCGGAGCCCGCTGCTCAAGAACCCATGCCGCCTCGGTGAGAAGGTAAAGCTTATGTTCGGCAGGCTCGGCGCCCCTGAGATCATCCTCATCCTTGTCGTCGTTCTGCTGCTGTTCGGGGCCAAGCGCCTCCCGGACATGGCCCGCGGCCTTGGGAAGTCGATGCGCATCCTGAAGAGCGAGGCGAAGGCGATGAAGTCGGACGACACGGCCGCCCCGCAGGCGCCGGCCGACGCGCCCGCCGACGCCCAGGCCGCACCGAAGACCATCCAGGCCGCGCCCGGTGACGTCGCCAGCGCCCGCCCGGTCTCCGAGACCCAGCAGCCCAGCCAGACGCAGAGCTGACACGACGACACAGGTACGGGCCGCCGGCGGGGACGCCGGCCACCGCGTGAGATGAGGACCTGGGTTGCTCAAGTCTGCCCGCAGTAAGCCGACGAAGGACCCCGAGGGGCGCATGCCCCTGGTGGAGCACCTGCGTGAGCTGCGCAACCGGCTCGCCAAGAGTGTGCTCGCGATCGTCGTCGTGGCGATCGTGGCCGCCTTCTACAGCCAGCAACTCCTGGAGTTCCTGGCCTCTCCGGTACCCAAGTGCGGCCCCGGGGTCGTCAGCAGCGGCGGCAACTGCGCCATCGTCACGTTCGACTCGCTGACGGCGCCGTTCGCGCTCACGATGCAGGTCTGCTTCATGGCCGGCGTCATCGGAGCCAGCCCGGTCTGGCTGTACCAGCTGTGGGCCTTCATCGCCCCCGGCCTGCACCGCAACGAGCGCAAGTACACGTACATGTTCGTGGGCGCGGCGCTCCCGCTCTTCCTGGGCGGCGCCTTCCTCGCGTACAAGATCATGCCGGTCAGCATCAAGGTGCTGATCAGCTTCACGCCCGAGGGCTCGTCCAACCTCCTGAAGCTCGACGGGGTGCTGGACTTCACCATCCGCATGGTGCTGGTCTTCGGCCTCGCCTTCGAACTGCCGCTGCTCCTGGTCATGCTCAACCTGGTCGGCATGGTCAGCGGCCGCCGCATGGCGGGCTGGTGGCGGGCCGTGGTCATGGGCGTCTTCGTCTTCGGCGCCGTCGCGACGCCGACCACCGACCCGGTCAGCATGATCGCCCTGTCCGGTCCGATCGTCGTCCTCTACTTCGGCGCGGTCGCCTTCAGCCTGGTCAACGACCGGCGTCGGCGCTGGCGCAACCCCGACGCGGAACTCTCCGACGACGAGGCCTCCGAGCTGGACCTCACCCCGGAGTCGATCGACACCGGCGAGCGCGTCACGGCCTCCGTGCCCGAGCAGGCCGGGCCCGTCGAGGACGGACGCCGCTCCGGCGACTTCGACGACGCGACCTGACGCCGTGTGACCCCCGGCGGGGCCCCGCCCGGACCAGCCGGGCGGGGCCCCGTCGTCATGGCGCGCAGGAGGCCGTCAGCAGTGGTCGCCCTTCGACGCGACGAAGGCCATGGGCCTGTTCCACGCCACCGTGTGGCCCCTGCCGTCCGCGCCCACGACGGCGCACCCCTTGTTGTTGAACAGCGCGTTGGCCGTGCCCGCGATGGTCGCCCGGTCTGCGACGCCCCCCGATCCTCCCCGCCGGAACACGGCCCTCCGTAGGCCCCGAGGATGATCACGACCCCGCCGGAAGAAGGGGTGCCGGTGATCTCGACGGGTGGACTACCGCACGGTAGGGTCCGCGCGTGACCAGCGAGATCACCCTCATCGCCAACCCCACCGCGGGCCGTGGACGGGGCGCCCGCGCCGCCGGACCGGCCGCGGACGCACTGCGCCGCGCGGGCTTCGGCGTGCGCACCGTCGTCGGCACCGACGCGGCCGACGCTCTGGCGCGGGCCCGCGAGGCCGTCGCGGACGGCACGGACGCGCTGGTCGCGGTCGGCGGCGACGGCATGGTGTCGCTGGCCCTGCAGGCCGTGGCCGGGACCGGCACGCCGCTCGGCGTCGTCGCCGTCGGCACGGGCAACGACTTCGCGCGGGCGACCGGACTGCCGATACGCGAGCCCGCCGCGGCCGGGGAGGCCATCGCGCGGGCGCTGAAGGAGGAGACCGTCCGCGAGATCGACCTCGGCCGCGCCGGCGAACGGTGGTTCGGCACGGTCCTCGCCTCCGGCTTCGACTCCCGGGTCAACGACCGCGGCAACCGGCTGCGCTGGCCCAGTGGGCGGCTGCGCTACGACGTGGCGATGCTGGCGGAACTGGCCGCGCTGCGCCCGATCCCGTACCGGATCACCCTCGACGACGGCGCCGAGACGGAGATCGAGGCGACCCTCGTGGCCGTCGGCAACGGCACCTCGTACGGCGGCGGCATGCGGATCTGCGCCGGAGCCGAACTCGACGACGGGCGCTTCGACGTGTGCGTGGTCGGGCCGTGCAGCCGCAGCACGCTGCTGCGCGTCTTCCCGAGGGTCTACCGCGGCACCCACCTCGGCCACCCCGTGGTGACGGTGCACCGCGCGGCCGCGATCACCCTCGCCGCCGACGGCATCACCGGCTACGCCGACGGTGAGCCACTGGGCCCCCTGCCCCTGACCGCGCGCACCGTACCGCGAGCGCTGCGCCTGCTGGCGCCGCGGTAGCGCGGTGCCGAGCCGCGGGGGCGAGGTTTGTCGGGCTGCGCCCGGCGGGCACGTCCAGCCGCAGCCGGCCGCCCGGCCCGGCGTGCACCGCTCGGGCGGGCCCGGAAGACCCCGGGCGGCCGCACCCCGGCCACCGGCCGCGCCGACCGGAGTCCCTCACCGCGTCCCCCTGCCCCGGCGCCCACTCGGCGGCGGGGGACCACGGCCGCCGCACAGGCCGGCGTCCCGTCACCTCACCTAGTCGGCGATCCTGTGCTGGCCGTCCCCGGACGCGGCCACGGCATCCGCCACCCCTGGCGGCCGAAGCGCCGGACGTCCGGGGGAGCCGTGGGCGAGGGCGTCGTGGGCTCAGGCGGCGGGGGTGGAGCGGAGGGTGTCGACGGCGAGGGTGAGGTCGACGAGTTCGCGGGGGTGGGTGAGGCGGCGGCCGGTGAGCAGTTCCAGGCGGCGCAGGCGGTTGAGGACCGTGTTGCGGTGGCAGTCCATGCGCTCGGCGGCGGCGCGGGGGGAGCCGTCGCACTCCATCCACGTGGCGAAGGTGCCCAGCAGGGACTCGCGTTCCTCGTCGGCGAGCCCCCGCAGCGGGCCGAGGACACGCTCGGCCAGCTCGCCCGCGAGCCGGCGGTCCGAGGCGGCCACGACCGTCGGCATCCGCTCCTCCCACAGCGCCACCTCGCCGTCGGAGGCGCACGTGGGCAGCGCCAGTTCGGCGAGCGTCAGGGCCCGGTGCAGCTGGGCCAGGCCGTGGACGACCGGGCTGACCCCCGCCCGCAGCCCGGGGACGGCGCCCAGGAGCGCGGCGAGCGCCCCGGGGGACCGGTCGCCCAGCAGGACGACCAGGACCTCGCCCGTGCCGCGGGGTGCCCGCAGTACCCGGCTGCCGGCGCCCACCGGGAAGGCGTCGTCGCCGGGCGTGCCGGAGGCCGAGGCCCGCACGCTGGTCACCGCGACGACGAAACGGCCGTCGCCCGGTACGCCCAGGGCCTGGGCGGCGGCGCCCACGCCGAGGCTCTCGGTCCGTCCTTCGAGCAGGGCGCCCAGCACGCGGGCGGCCCGCCTGCTGCCGCCGGCCCCGCCGTCGCCCAGCGTCTCGCGGTAGGCGTCGGCCAGGATCGCGGTCGTGCGCCGGCGGAACCCCCACATCCGCGGGGCGATGTGCACCATGAGCGGGATGTCGCCGGGATGGTGCGCGGCGACGGTGTCGACGAGGTCCTGCCACACGACCGCGCCGCCCACCCCGAAGACGTGTGCCAGCAGCTCCAGCGGCATGCCCCGCTCGGCCTGGCGGCGGCCGGCCTCCCGCATGTGCCGGGCCGCGTCCGCGTCGCGCTCCGGGTCGACGAGCCGGTCCAGGTGCATGGTGATCATCGTCGCGAAACCGTCGAGGGAGCAGTCGGGGTCGTCGGCGTGGTCCACGAAGCCGGGGACCTTGGTGTGCAGCCGGGCCATGACCCGCTCCGACAGCTCGCCGGTCCGCTCCTTCATCCGCAGCGCCGCCGTCCGCAGCAGCTCCCGGGCCGCCTCGTCCTGCGCCTGCGGACGCGCCGTCACCGGGGCGCTCCGGGGCCGTGCGCCGCGGAGATCCGCTCGGCGTCCAGGGCGAGCGCCAGGTGCACCACGTCGCGCGGTCGCGCCACGGAGCGTCCGGTGAGCTCCTCCAGCCGCCGCAGCCGCCTGCGCACCGTGTTGGCGTGGCAGAACAGGGCGGTCGCGGCCTTCTCGACGGAACCGTCGGTGTCCAGCCACGCCCCCAGGGTCTCCAGGAGCACCGTGGCCTCCGTGGCCTCCACGCCCCGCAGCCCGCCCAGGACGCCGGCGGCGACCTCGCTCGCGACGTCCGGGCGGCGGGCGAGCAGCCCGGCCGGGTAGCGGCGGTCGAGGACGGCCACCTCGCCGTCCCGGGTGCAGGTGCGCAGCGCGAGTTCGGCGAGTTCCCTGGCGTGTCCGACCGCGCCCAGCCGGTCCACCTCCGGGCTCAGGCCCGCCCGCGTCCCGGTGGGCACCTCCAGCGCGGCCGCGAAGTCGCCGAGCGTCAGGTCGCCCAGGTCGGCCAGGAGCACCTCGCCGCCGACCGGGAACGCCCGGTGCACCCGCACCCCGGCGGGCACCCCGGCCCGCCGCCGTACGGGCGGAGGGGCCCCCGTCGAGCCCCGTACGACGGCGACCGCGAAGCGGCCGTGCTCGGGCAGGCCGAGGGCGTCCGCTGCCTCGGCGAGGCCCGGGGCGTCCACCCGCCCGGCGAGGAGCCCCTCCAGCGCCCTGCGGCCGCGCTGCCGGTGGAACGTCACCTCGCCGCGGGCCCGCAGGTAGGCGTCGGCCATCAGCCGGCTGTCCCGCTCGAACAGGTCCCAGACCTCCGCGGCGGCGCGGGCGATCAGCTGCGTCCCCTCCGGCCCCCGGCCCTCCCCGGCCCGGACCAGCGCCAGCCACAGCGCGTCACCGGCCGTACGGCAGGCGCCCATCATCGGCTCCAGGGGGAACCCCTGCCACGCCCGGCGTTCCCCCACCCACGACAGGTACGCGGCGGACACCGCGGAGCGCCCCGGGTCGGCGAGCGAGTCGAGGACGGCGGCGACCGAACCCTCGGTCTCCTCCAGCAGTCCGGACGGTGCCAGCGCGGGCTCCCGGTAGGCGGGGTGCCGGTCCCGGATCCGCTCGACGATGTCCGCCGCCACCGGCCCGACCTGCGCGCGCACCTGCAGCGCGGCGGCTCTCAGCATCTCGCGGTGCTCCCGCCCGGAGGCGCCCGCGATGCCCGCGGTGCACATCGGACGCGTCGTGGCGGGGGTGGCCATCCGATCTTCCTCTCGGCTCTGCGGGCGCGGAGCCCGGGTGGGCGGGCACCCGCACGGCATTCCTACCGGCTGGTAGTCCGGCCCCGGAAGACGGGTGACGCAAACGTGACCGACATCCGGACAGAACCCACACATCACCGAACACGCGGTCGTACGGGACGGCTCGGGCGGTGCCGCTGCACAGCCGGGCCCCGGCGCCGTTGGGAACCGCGACCAGAAACGCCCCCGACCCTCGCCGAACCGCCCGCCATCTCTTCCCATGGAGCTCCCGCATCACCGGCCCCGGACGGTGGCCCCCGGCCGCGCCCGCGGCGGCCCCCCGCGGCCCACCCCTCCAGGAGCAAGCACACCGTGACCCGGAAACAGCGCCTCAGGTCCACCGTCGTCCTCACCGCCGCCCTCACCTGCGTCCTCACGGCCTGCGGCGGGGACGAGGGCACCGCCGCGGTCGACGGTCCGGTCGACGCGAACGGCGTCAAGACGGGGCCCGGCATCACCGACTCCACCATCACCCTGGGCGTCCTCACCGACCTGTCCGGCCCGTACGGCCCGCTGGGCCGCTCGGTGCTGCAGGCGGAGAAGCTCTACGCCGACCAGGTCAACGCCGAGGGCGGCGTGTGCGGCCGCAAGCTCAAGCTGCTCGTCCGCGACCACGGCTACGACGTCGACACGGCCGTCGTCCACTACGGCGAGATGGAGCCGAAGATCGCCGCGATGCCGGGCCTGCTCGGTTCGACGATCATCAACGCGCTGCTCGACAGCATCGAGGTCGACGACGTCATGACGACGTCGCTCGGTTACTCCTCGGCCCTGCTCGGCCAGCCCACCCTGACGACCATCAATGCCACCTACGACGTCGACATGATCAACGGCTTCGAGTACCTGGCGGACACCCAGGGCCTCGGGCCGGGCGACCGGGTCGGCTACATCTACCTCGAGGGCGACTACGGGAGCAACGCGCGCCGCGGGGCCAGGTTCGTCGCCGACAAGCGCGGCATGACCCTCGTCGAGAAGAAGGTCGGGCCGGCGCGCAAGGACCTGTCCGAGGAGGTGCGGGAGCTCGGCGAGGCCGGGGTGAAGGCCGTCCTGATCAGCACCAGCCCCGCGCAGACCGCCGCGGCGGTCGGTGCCGCCGCCGCGGGCGGGCTCGACGTGCCGTTCCTCGGCAGCGCCGTCGGCTACGACCCGCAGCTGCTGAAGACCCCGGCGGCGCCGGCGCTGCTGAAGATGCTGCAGCTCGTCGCCCCCACCCCGGCGATGACCAGCGACACCCCCGAGGTCAGGAAGCTCGTCGCGGACTACAAGCGCCGCTACCCGGGGGACCCGCTGGACCAGGGGCTGGAGACCGGGCACAACACGATGGCCGTCGCCGTCCAGGACCTGAAGTCGGCCTGCGAGGCGGAGGACCTGAGCAGGGAGGGCATCATCGCGGCGCACCGCCGGCTCAAGGGGTTCGACCCCGGGCTGGGCCCGGCCCTGGACTTCTCCGACCCGTGGCGGCCCAGCGCCACCCGGAGCTACATCGTCAAGCCGGACCAGGGCGTGCCCGGCGGTCTGGCCGGGGTGAAGGACGCCTTCAAGGTCCCGCTGGTGGAGCAGTACCTCACCACCATCTGAGCTTCCCGGGCGCGGGGCGCGGAGGTGGGGCGGGCGCGACACGCCCGGCCTCCGCGCCCCGGGTTTTGCTTCGGCAAAAAGATCATGTCGGCTGTCAGTGCGGCCCGGTAGTCTCGTTTTCAAGATGAACGAAGAGATGTCTCCCGCCGAGCGGTACGCCGCTTCCCGGCTCCGCGCCGCCGAGCAGGCCACCGCACTCGCGGGCTTCCGCGAGCTGTACGAGTTCGGCCTGGACCCCTTCCAGATCGAGGCCTGTCAGGCCCTCGAGGCCGGCAAGGGCGTGCTGGTGGCGGCACCCACCGGCTCCGGCAAGACCATCGTGGGCGAGTTCGCGGTCCACCTGGCCCTCCGCGAGGGCCGCAAGTGCTTCTACACCACCCCCATCAAGGCGCTGTCGAACCAGAAGTTCACCGACCTCGTCAAGCGCTACGGCGCCGAGCGGGTCGGCCTGCTGACCGGCGACAACAGCGTCAACGGGGACGCGCCGATCGTGGTCATGACCACCGAGGTGCTCCGCAACATGCTGTACGCGGGCTCCCAGGCCCTCGACGGCCTCGGCTACGTGGTCATGGACGAGGTGCACTACCTCTCCGACCGCTTCCGCGGCGCGGTCTGGGAGGAGGTCATCATCCACCTCCCGCAGTCCGTGACCCTGGTGTCGCTCTCCGCGACCGTCTCCAACGCCGAGGAGTTCGGCGACTGGCTGGACACCGTCCGCGGCGACACGCAGGTCATCGTCTCCGAGCACCGCCCGGTGCCGCTGTGGCAGCACGTCCTGGCGGGCCGCCGGATGTACGACCTGTTCGAGGAGGAGCAGGGCTCCGGCACGGGCGGGCAGCGCGCCGCCGTCAACCCCGACCTGGTGCGGCTGGCCCGCACGGAGAACCAGCGCGCCTTCAACGGCCGCGACCGGCGCGGCGGCAGGATGCGCGAGGCCGACCGCGAGCGCGAGCGGCGTCAGCAGCGCAGGATCTGGACGCCCAGCCGGGTCGAGGTCATCGAGCGGCTGGACGCGGAGGGGCTGCTGCCCGCGATCACGTTCATCTTCAGCCGCGCCGGCTGCGAGTCGGCGGTGCAGCAGTGCCTGCACGCGGGCCTGCGGCTCAACAACGAGGAGAACCGGGCGAAGGTCCGGGCCATCGTCGAGGAGCGCACCAAGTCCATCCCCGACGAGGACCTGAACGTCCTCGGCTACTTCGAGTGGCTGGAGGGCCTGGAGCGCGGCATCGCCGCGCACCACGCCGGCATGCTGCCGACCTTCAAGGAGGTCGTCGAGGAGCTCTTCGTGAAGGGCCTGGTCAAGGCCGTCTTCGCCACCGAGACGCTGGCGCTGGGCATCAACATGCCCGCGCGCTCCGTGGTCCTGGAGAAGCTCGTCAAGTGGAACGGCGAGACCCACGCCGACGTCACCCCCGGCGAGTACACGCAGCTCACCGGCCGTGCCGGACGCCGTGGCATCGACGTCGAGGGCCACGCGGTCGTGCTGTGGCAGCGCGCCTTCGACCCCGTCCACCTGGCGGGTCTGGCCGGTACGCGCACCTATCCGCTGCGCTCCTCCTTCAAGCCCTCGTACAACATGGCCGTCAACCTCGTCGGCCAGTTCGGGCGGCACCGCTCCCGTGAGCTGCTGGAGACCTCGTTCGCGCAGTTCCAGGCCGACCGCTCGGTGGTCGGCATCTCCCGCCAGGTGCAGCGCAACGAGGAGGGCCTGGAGGGCTACCGGTCCTCCATGACCTGCCACCTCGGTGACTTCAACGAGTACATGTCGCTGCGCCGGCAGCTGAAGGACCGCGAGGCCGAGCTGTCCCGGCAGGGCGCGAACCAGCGCCGGGTGGCCGTGGCGGACGCGCTGGAGAAGCTCCGCCCGGGCGACATCATCCACGTCCCCGCCGGCAAGTTCGCGGGGCTGGCCCTGGTCCTCGACCCGGGCGTGCCCGCCGGCCGCAGCCCCGGCCACCACAACCGGCACGACCCGTTCCAGCACGACGGCCCCCGCCCGCTGGTGCTCACCGCGGAGCGGCAGGTCAAGCGGCTCGCGCAGATCGACTTCCCGGTGCCGGTCGAGGCGCTGGACCGGATGCGCATCCCCAAGTCCTTCAACCCGCGCAGCCCCCAGTCCCGGCGCGACCTGGCCTCCGCCATGCGCTCCAAGGCCGGTATGGCCGGCATAGCGCCGCAACGGCAGCGCCGCCAGCGCTCGGCCGCCGCGGACGACAACGAGATCGCCCGGCTGCGGACCGAGATCCGCGCGCACCCCTGCCACGGCTGCGACGAGCGCGAGGACCACGCCCGCTGGGCCGAGCGCTACCAGCGGCTCCAGCGCGACACCAAGCAGCTCGAGCGCCGTATCGAAGGCCGCACCAACACCATCGCCCGCACCTTCGACCGGATCTGCGCCCTGCTCACCGACCTCGGCTACCTGGAGGCCGACAAGGTCACCGCCGACGGCCGCCGGCTGGCCCGGCTCTACGGTGAGCTCGACCTCCTGGCCAGCGAGTGCCTCCGTGACGGGGTCTGGGACGGCCTCGGCCCCGCCGACCTCGCCGCCTGCGCCTCCGCGTTGGTCTACGAGTCCCGCTCCGCGGACGACGCCCTGCCGCCGCGGCTGCCCTCCGGCAGCGCCAAGCAGGCACTCGGCGAGATGGTCCGCATCTGGGGCCGCCTCGACGCCCTGGAGGAGGACCACCGCATCAACCAGGCCGAGGGCGTCGGGCAGCGCGAACCCGACCTCGGCTTCGCCTGGGCCGCCCACCGCTGGGCCTCCGGGCACGGCCTGGACGCGGTGCTGCGCGACGCCGACATGCCGGCGGGCGACTTCGTGCGCTGGACGAAGCAGCTCATCGACGTGCTCGGCCAGATCGCCGACGCCGCCCCCGAGGGCAGCCCGGTGCGGCGCAACGCCCGCAAGGCCGTCGACGGACTCCTGCGCGGCGTCGTGGCGTACTCCTCGGTGGGCTGAGCTGCCGCGGGGCTGCGCTACCGCGGGGCCGGGCGGGCGGCCGCGAGGTACGCCCGCCAGCCGCCGTGCTCCGTGATGTCCCGGGCGCCCGTCAGCGCGGCCGGCTCGCACAGGAAGCCCGGGACGGCGGTACCGTCCGCGAGACGGACCGGGCCGAGGGCCATCGGGTGGGGGAGCGCGGCGAGGAGCCGGCCGAGGCCCTCGGCGGGGAGTTCCCACACCTCGCACTCCACGGTCGCGCCCTGGTCCGGTGGCACGCGCACCAGGCCGGGCTTGGGCGGTGTGGTCGGCAGGGCGTACAGCCGGTACTCGGCGGCGGTCGTGGTCGCACGGAGCAACCGGGCGCCCAGGGCCCGCAGTTCGCCGTTGAGCGGCTGGCCCGACAGGTGGGCGCCGACGACCGTGAAGGGGACGGTGGGGCCCAGCAGGCCCGCGATGGCGCTCTGGCGCTCCTCGGTACGGGCGCGGCCCAGCAGCATCACCCCGAACGGCAGGCCGCCGACCTCGCCGGCGGGCACCGCGACCCCGCACATGTCCAGGAGGTTGGCGGAGTTGGTGAACCGGCCCAGGCGGGCGTTGGCCCCGACCGGGTCGGCGGCGACCTCCGCGAGCGTGGGGTGCCCGGGGGCCGTCGGCAGAAGCAGCGCGTCGGCGTCGCCGAGTGCGTCCATGGCGCGGTCCGTGAGCGCGGCCAGCCGCTCACGGTCGGCAAGGAGGCGGTGCGCGGGGATGTCGCGGGCGGCGGTGATGATGCGCGCGACGGTCGGGTCCAGGTCCGGGCTCCCGGTGTGTTTGTCGATGAAGCCACCCACGGCGGTGTAGCGCTCCGCCACGAAGGCGCCCTCGTAGAGCAGCGCCGCAGCGGCGGAGAACGGCGTCAGGTCCACCGGGCGCACCTCCACGCCCGCGGCCGCCAGGCGTCCTGCCGTCCAGGAAAAGGCCTCCGCCCACCCCGGGTCGAGCTCCCCGAGCTGCTCCAGGGGCGGCACCGCCACGCGCCACGGCCCCGGACGGCGGGCGGGCGGCGGCGCCTGCGGCACGTCGGCGACGACACCCAGCGCCCGCTGCGCCTCCGGGAGCGTGCGGGCGAACACCGTGACGCAGTCCAGGCTCGCGCAGGCGGGCACCACGCCCTCCGTCGGCACCAGCCCCCGGGTCGGCTTGATCCCCACGATCCCGTTGAACGCGGCGGGCACCCGCCCCGAACCTGCCGTGTCCGTGCCGAGGGCGACGTCCACGATCCCGAGCGCCACGGCGACCGCCGAGCCCGCACTCGAACCGCCGCTGACCCGCGCCGGGTCGTACGCGTTGCGCACCGCCCCGTACGGGCTCCTGGTGCCGACCAGGCCCGTCGCGAACTGGTCCAGGTTGGTCGTCCCCAGCACCACCGCACCGGCGGCGCGCAGCCGGGCCACGGCGGGCGCGTCGGCGTCCGGCAGGTACGCGTACGTGGGGCAGCCGGCGGTCGTGGGCAGCCCCGCGACGTCGATGTTCCCCTTGACGGCGACCACGGTCCCGGCCAGCGGCAGCGGGTCCGCGGCGTCCAGGGCGGCGGCCTCGGCCTCCACGTCGGCCTGCGGCCGCAGCGTGATCCACACCTCGGGGCGGTCCACTTCGCGGATGCGCGCGTACGCGGCCCGGACCCGGTCGAGGGCGGGGGTGCCGGAGGGGGTCGGAGTGGGCATGTCGGGTTCTCCTTCACGGGTGTCTTCCCGCCCGGTCACCCCCTACCCGGGACGGCGCCGCGATCACGGCACCGGCGCCGATCAGGGCGTGGGTGTGGCGCCCGGGCTGAGGCGGGTGAGGCGGGTAGGCGGGTGAGGCGGGTGCGGTCGGTCGGATGGCGGCCGGTGGTGTCCGGCCGGCCCGGGCGGGTGTCCCGGTCACGGGCACCGGCGGCGACCGGCGGCGACCGGCGGCGACCGGTGGGGCGGGCGGGACGCCCAGGCGTCGAGGATCGGAGGCAGGTGGAGCAGGGGCGGGCTACACGGGGCGCAGCGTGAGCAGCACCGTGCCGGCGTCGACCTGGTCCCCCGGGGTGACCAGGACCGCGTCCACGACGCCGTCCACGGGGGCCTCGACCGGGGACTCCATCTTCATCGCCTCCAGCGCCAGCAGCCGCTGCCCGGCCCGTACCCGGTCACCCGGACGGACCGCGACCTGCCACACCGACGCCGGGAACTCCGCCTCGACCGCGCTGCCGCCCTCGGGCACCGTGACGCCCGCCGTGGCCGCGCCCGCCGCCGGGGACGCGGCCGCCTCCGCACGGGCGAACTCCCCGGCCGCCTCCCACGCGTCCCGCTCGGCGGCGAACGCGGCCGCCTGCCGGGCCCGGAAGGCGCCGATGGACGCGGCGTTGGCGTCGAGGAAGGCCTGGTGCTCGGCGAGGGCGAACTCGCCCTCCTCGACCCGCAGTTCCAGGCGCCCTGCGGCCATGTCGGCCCGCATCTCCAGCAGTTCGCCGGCCTCGACCGGGAACCACCTGATCCGGTCGAAGAACCGCAGCAGCCACGGCCGCCGCCCGGCCGTCGCGCCCCGCCCCCAGACCTGGACGGTGCGGCCCACGAACTGGTAGCCGCCGGGCCCCTCCATGCCGTACACGCACAGGTAGGCGCCGCCGATGCCGACGGAGTTCTCGGCGGTCCAGGTCCGCGCCGGGTTGTACTTCGTGGTCACCAGCCGGTGCCGTGGGTCGAGCGGGGTCGCGACGGGCGCGCCCAGGTAGACGTCACCGAGCCCCAGCACCAGGTACTCCGCGTCGAAGACGGTGCGCCGGACGTCCTCCACCGACTCCAGCCCGTTGACACGGCGGATGAACTCGATGTTCCAGGGGCACCAGGGCGCGTCGTCCCGCACCCCCGCCATGTAGCGGGCGACGGCCTCGCGCGTGGCGGGGTCGTCCCAGGACAGCGGCAGGTGGACGGTGCGGCTGGGCACCACCAGCCGCTCGGCGGGCGGCAGGTGCCCCTCCGCCTCGCGCACGCAGTCCAGCAGCTTGGCCGTGGACAGCACGTCCGGGTCGACGTGCACCTGGAGCGAGCGGATGCCCGGCGTGAGGTCGACGACCCCCGGCAGTCCGGCGGCGGTCAGGTGCTCCGCGAGGGCGTGGACGCGCATCCGCAGGGCGAGGTCGAGCTGCATCGGCCCGTACTCGACGAGCAGGTTGTCGTCGCCGCTGCGCCGGTACGTCACCGACGGACGGCCCTCGCCCTCCGGAAGGCGCCCGAGGACGCCGCCGTCGCCGAGCACGGGTCGCGAGGCGCGCGGCACGACGGCGGGGGAGCGCCGCAGGGCGGCCGCCGTGTCCTCGGTGACCGGCACGAACCGCACGGTGTCGCCGGGACGGAGCTGCCCCAGCTTCCAGCGCTGCCCGGTGACGACGGTCGCCGGGCACACGAAGCCGCCCAGCGAGGGCCCGTCGGGGCCGAGCAGCACGGGCATGTCGCCGGTGTAGTCGACGGCGCCGACCGCGTACGGGGTGTCGTGGATGTTGGAGGGGTGCAGCCCCGCCTCACCGCCGTCGGCGCGGGCCCAGCGCGGTTTGGGCCCGACCAGGCGGACGCCGGTCCGCGCGGAGTTGAAGTGCACCTTCCACTGCGCCGCGTAGAAGTCGCGGACGTCGTCCTCGGTGAAGAACTCGGGCGCGGCGTGCGGCCCTTCGACGGCGGCGACGTGCCACGCGGTGGTGAAGTCCGGTCGCCGGTCCACGGGCACGGGGGTGCCGCCGCAGGGCCCGCCCCCGTGGAGCACGTCCCCGGAGCGCAGCGCCCGGCCGCCGTGGCCGCCGAACCGCCCCAGGGTGAAGGTGGCCGCGCTGCCCAGGTACGCGGGGACGTCGAGCCCGCCGTCGCCGAACAGCACGTACGTCCGCAGCCCCGGGCCCTGCGGAGCCGGTACGTCCAGCTCGCCGCCGGCCGGTACGGTGACCGGCTCCCACTGCGGCACCGGCCTGCCGTCCACGGTCACGGCGACGGGCGCGCCGGTGACGCAGACGGTCGTCGGGTGCGTGAAGCGCAGCCGCGGGCCGAGCAGGGTGCACTCCAGGCCGGGGGCGCCCTCGTCGTTGCCCAGCGCCTCGTTGCCGAGCCGGAAGGACAGGTCGTCCATGGGCCCGCAGGGCGGCACGCCGACGTGCCAGAGCCCGGTGCGGCCGGGCCAGTCCTGGACGGTGGTCAGCGTGCCCGGCCGCTGCACCTCGACGCGTGGCGTCGGGTCGGCGACGCCCTCCAGGGTCGCCGTGGTGTGCACGGCCGCGCGCAGCGCCGGCTCGGCGACGGCTGCCCGCAGCAGGCCGAGGTTGGTCTCGATGCCGCCCACCCGGGTCGCGGTGAGCGCGTGGGCGAGCCGGTCGAGGGCGTCCTCGCGGTCGGTGCCGTGGGCGATGACCTTGGCCAGCATCGGGTCGTACGCGGTGGTCACCTCGGTTCCGGTCTCGACCCAGGCGTCCACGCGGACGCCCTCGGGGAACGCGACCTCGGTCAGCACGCCCGCGCCGGGCCGGTGCCCGCGGCTGGGGTCCTCGGCGTAGACACGGGCCTCCACGGCGTGGCCGCGCGGCGGGCCCGGCTCCCTGACCACGCCGGTGTCGCCCTGCGCGAGGCGCAGCATCCACGCCACGAGGTCGACGCCGTACACCTCCTCCGTCACCGGGTGCTCCACCTGCAGGCGCGTGTTGACCTCCAGGAAGTACGCCTCGTCGCGGGCGGCGTCGTACACGTACTCCACCGTCCCCGCCGAGCGGTAGCCGACGGAGGCGCACAGGTCGCGGGCGCTGCCGGCGAGGCGGCGGCGCACGGCGTCCGGCAGACCGGGGGCGGGGGCCTCCTCCAGGACCTTCTGGTTGCGGCGCTGCAGGGAGCAGTCGCGGTCGCCGAAGTCGACGACGCGGCCGCGCCCGTCGCCGAAGACCTGCACCTCGACGTGGCGTGCCCGCTCCACCAGGCGTTCCAGGAACACGCCCGCGGAGGAGAAGGAGGCCGCGGCCACGCGCCGCACGCTCTCCCAGGCCTCGGTCAGCTCGGTGGCGGAGCGGCAGGCCCGCATGCCGATGCCGCCGCCTCCGCCGGTGGCCTTGAGCATCACCGGGTAGCCCAGGGCCCGCGCCGCCTCCAGGGCGGCGTCGAGGTCCGCCAGCAGCCCGGTGCCCGGCAGCAGGGGCACCCCGGCGGCCTCGGCGGCGGCGCGCGCGGTGTGCTTGGTGCCGAAGAGCGCCAGCTGCTCCGGTGTCGGCCCGACGAAGACCAGGCCGGCGGCCTCGCAGCGGCGCGCGAAGTCCGCGTCCTCGGAGAGGAACCCGTAGCCGGGGTGGACCGCCCCCGCCCCGGTGGCGCGGGCGGCGGCCAGGACGGCGTCGGCGTCCAGGTAGCTGGCCTTGGCCGGGGCCGGGCCGAGCCGTACGGCGTGGTCGGCGAGGCGCACGTGCGGGGCGGAGCGGTCGGGGTCGGAGAAGACGGCGACCGTGCGCAGGCCCATGCGCCGGGCGGTGCGGATGACGCGGACGGCGATCTCGCCGCGGTTGGCGACGAGGAGGGTGTCGAAGGTGGCGTGGCTCACGGCGTGGGTCATGCGCGGCCGCCGGAGACCGTCATCTCGACCGGGGTCGGGTCGAAGCCGTTGCAGGGGTTGTTGACCTGAGGGCAGTTGGAGACCAGGACGAGGACGTCGGTCTCGGCCCGCAGCACGATCCGGAGCCCTGGGGCGGAGATGCCGTCGACGATGCCGAGGGTGCCGTCGGGCTCGACGGGCACGTTCATGTACCAGTTGACGTTGCCCACCAGGTCGCGCTTGCCGAGGCCGTACCTGGCGCCCTCGGCGAGGAAGTTCTCCACGCAGGCGTGCTGCGACCAGGTGTGGTGGCCGTAGCGCAGGGTGTTGGACTCCTTGGAGCAGGCGCCGCCGATGGTGTCGTGGCGGCCGCAGGTGTCCTCCACGACGGTCATCAGCGGGGTGTGCTCGTTGGAGAGCAGCACGCTGCCGGTGGTCAGGAAGATGCCGCCCTGGGCCTGGAGGGTGTCCGGCGCGCTGTAGCGGACGGCCGTGTCGTGGGCGTCGTACACCAGGAAGTCCACGGCCTGGTTGCCGCCCAGGTCGGTGACGGTCAGGCGCTCCCCGGCGCGGACCACCGCGGACCAGGGCGCGCGGGCGGGGACGACGGTGGTCTCGCTGGTCACTGCAGCCCCCTGGCGGCGAGGTGGTCGGCGGTGTTGAGGAAGGCGCGGCGGCCCTCGGGAGTGGCGTCCCACAACGGGTCCCCGGGCGCGGTCGGCGTAGCGCGCCAGGCCAGCACCTCCAGGGGCGTGCAGACGTACTCCGGCCGCGGGTCCAGCGGGTGCGGCACGTTCGCGATCAGCACGGTCAGCGGCTGCTCGGCGCGCAGGGTGACGGACGCGCCGGGGCCCGCGGAGCCGGTGAACTCCAGCTTCCCGTCGGCGACGACGCGGACGCCCTGGAAGAAGGAGACCGACGGCGGCAGGTCGCGCGGCTCCAGGCCGTTCTTCAGCGCGGCCAGCTTCAGCAGCTCGCGACCCGCGGGGGAGGGGCCGTGCGCCGAACCGTCCCCGTACAGCGCGGTGTTGCGGACGGCGGTGGAGGTGCCGCAGAGCGCGTCGTGGCGGCCGCCGGTGTCGGCCACGACCGAGGCGAGCACCCGGCCCTGGTCGGACAGGAGCAGGTGGCCCGCGCCGAGGTAGGCGTTCCACAGCACCTTCACGGTGTCGGCGGTGTTGAGCCGCTCCCAGGGACGGTCGGCGACGTACAGCAGCAGGTGGGCGCAGGCGTCGCCCGTCAGGTCGGTGAGCCGCAGTTCGCTGCCGCGGGCGAGCACCTTGTGCGTGTAGGTGCCCCCCGCGACGGTCTCCGCCCAGACCAGGTCGCGCGGCTCGACACCGGGCGGCGGCCGCTCCGGCCAGTGCGCGGCGGGCAGCACGGGCATGGCGTCCACGCGCGTCCCCTCCTGCGCGCGGGCGTGGTCCCGGGCTCCGTGAGGCGTCCCTGTCGACACGGCGTTCCACCTCCAATTTCTGTCGTCCGACAGAAATTACGTGGCGGTGGATTCGGCGCCGTTGCCCGTGCGTTTCCCGGCGGTTACCGGGTGCTCACGCCCGCGCGGCGCGTGATCCCGGTGGCGCCGGACCGGCGCCCGGTGTGCCGGGGCAGTCGCCCGGACGCCGGGCGGCACCGGTCACTTCGGGGCTCGCCGCGGGGCCGATCGGCTGTGCGAGGATCGAGGCGTGAGCACCACGGGACGGCGTGTCGGGCGGCCGCGCGCGCAGACGCGGCCGGACAGCGGCCTGACCGCCCGCGAGGAACTCCTCGCCGCCGCGGCCGAACTGTTCAGCACGCAGGGCTACGCGGCCACCACGACCCGCGCCGTCGCCGAGCGCGCCGGGATGCGGCAGGCCTCGATGTACCACTACTTCAGCGGCAAGGAGGACCTCCTCGCCGCGCTCCTGGAGGGCACCGTCCGCCCGTCCCTGGACCTCGCGCACTCGCTCGTCGCCCGCACGGACGCCCCTGCCGAGGCCCGGCTGTGGGCGCTGTGCCGGGCGGACGTCGCCCTGTTGTGCGGGGGGCCGCACAACCTCGGCGCGCTCTACCTGCTCCCCGAGGTCCGTGCCGAGCGCTTCGCCGGTTTCCGCGCCGTCCGGGACGAGTTGAAGGCCGCCTACGCCGCCCTGCTGGCCGCGACGGTGCCGGGCGCCGCGCTCGGCGCCGCCGATCTCGCGGTCCGCGCCGACCTCGTCTTCGGCCTCATCGAGGGCGTCATCCTCATCCGGCGCGACAACCCGATCCCCGACGGGCCGGCCTTCGCCTCCGCGACCGCCGACGCGGCGCTGCGCGTCGCCGGCTGCCCGGACGGCGGCCTGGCCACCCTGCACCGCGAGGGCGAGGCCCTGCTGGCGGTGTGACGCGGCCCCTGCAGGTCAGTCCCCGGTCAGCCGGGCCGCCAGGGCGATCAGGTCGGCGACGCGCAGGACGCGGCCGGGCCAGCCCGGTACCGGCACGTGCAGGCGGGCCGTCCAGCGCTCGGGTACGGCCGCGAGGCCGTACACCGCGCCGGCGAGGGTCCCCGTGACGGCGGCGACGGTGTCGGTGTCGCCGCCCAGGTCGACCGCGGCGCGCAGCGCGGCCTCGAAGCCGCCGGTGGTCCGCACGGCCCAGACCGCGGAGCCGAGGCACGGCCAGACGGCGCCGTTGAACTCCGTGGCCAGGCCGGGGTGCCAACCGGGCGCGAGGACGGCGGCCCACCGCTCGTGGAAGGGCTCGGGGACCTGCGCCAGCGCGTCGGCCACGACCGCGGCGGCGACCGGGTCGCCGCCGTCGAGGGCCACGCGTACCAGGTCGTGGAGGATCGCGCTGCCCTCCCAGGCGGCGCGGTCGCCGTGGGTGAGGGCGGCGATCCTGCGTGCGGCGTCGAGGGAGGCCGCGCGTCCGTGTCCGGCGAAGTGGACGGCGGCGGGGGCGGCCCGCATCAGGGCGCCGTTGCCCGCCGCCCGGTGATGCGTCTGGAAGTGCACCGGCGCGGCCAGGTCCCAGGGGTCGCCGGAGGTCAGGACGGCCTCGGTCTGCAGGCCGATGTCCTTGGGGTCGGTGGCCGCCCACCGTACGAACCGCGCGAAGACGTCGGGGAGGTCGAGCGTGCCCGACTCCAGCAGGGAATCGGCCACGAGCACCGCCATCTGCGTGTCGTCGGTGGCCTCACCGGGGTCCCAGCCGCCGCCTCCGCACATCTCGTCACCCGCGCCCGGTGCGGGGAAGCGGGCGCTGAACGCGCCCGCCGGGCCGAACTCGAAGGGCGCGCCGAGCGCGTCGCCGACGGCCGATCCGACGATCGCGCCCGCAGCGCGCGCCTCACGGTGCGTCACTTGTCAGCGCCCGCGCGACTGCCATGCCCGGTGGTCCACGCCGACGGACGGCGCGCCGCGCCGCCCGGTCGCCCTCCGCGACGCGTGGCGGGCTCCGAGCCCGAGGCCGACGGGCAGGAGCACCGTGATGGGCAGTGAGGGCATGACGACCGGGGCGTGATTGCCCTCGGCGACGACGACGATGCCGAGTGCGGCGAGGGCCAGGACCACGGCGGTCCAGTGCGCGGATTTCACGGCTGTACCGTACGCGTCCGCCACGGCAGGCGGGGCATCGGGTCGGCCGCGGACGGGCTTGGGGCCGCGAGCGCCCGGCGCCCGGCGGGGGAGGCGCCTTGTCGGTTTGTCGACGAATAGTGAGTCGCCTCACCCCCCACGCCCGACGGATGGTGACCATGGGCCGGTGAGCCGCAGACGGTCGAGCCGGGTTCGCCGTTGAAGGCTGATCCCGGACGGCCGCCGAAGGCCGAGGGTGCCTTCGCATGGCCGGTGGGACTGCTCCTGTCGGGGATGGCGCTGCTCGTGTCGGGCGCGATCCTCGCCGGACTGCTGGTGGCCGTCGTCGCCGTCGTGTGGGGTCTGCGGGAACGGGGCAGGGTGGAGGCCGCGAAGCGCGCGAACGAGGAGTGGCAGCGGAAGACGATCTGCCTCGTGTGCAAGAAGCCGTTCGTTCACGTGGCGTGGCCCGGGCGCGTGTTCACGTCCCCGGCAGCTGTTCCTGCTCGACGTCGAAGCGCCCGGTCCGCGGTGCCGTGCCGAGTCCGTGTTTGCGCCGGCAGCCGCGGCCCCGGCCCCACAGCCGGGCGTCGTGCGCGGTGAGGGGCCGGTGGCAGTCGGCGCAGAGGACGGTCGGGCGCTCCTGCGCCGGCTGCCCGTCGGGCGACAGGCCGGGCAGGGGTGACGGCTCGGGTGCGGGTACGGCCATACGGCCAGTGTGGCAGCGCCGCCCCCCGGCCGCTGTCGGTGGCCGGTGCCACACTGGTGCCGCACGCCCCTCCCCGAGGTCGAGACGGGGAGGGGCGTCGTGCCGCCGAACTGCCGTGGCTACCGGGTCGGTTCCGGGAGGGCCTCGGCGAGGCGGGCGTTCTCCGCCGAGCGCCCCGGACGCGCCCTCAGCAGCCGCCACGCGACCCCCGCACCCACGCTGCCCAGCAGGAACAGCACGGTGAACCACTGGAAGTACCAGTGGCCGCCGGCCGGGTCGTAGACCGCCGCCCGCGGCCAGGCGAGGTTGACCGTCATGGCCAGCCCGTAGAGCAGGGCCAGCGCGTTGACGGGCAGGCCCCAGCGGCCGAGGGAGAACAGCGGGCGGCCCCGCTCGTCCGTCCCGCCGGCGCCGAAGCGCTCGCCGCGCAGCCGGCGCAGCAGCATCGGGCCGGTGACCATGGCGTAGGCCAGGTACAGCATGGCGATGCAGGTGGTGCCGATGGCCAGGAAGGCGTCCGGGGACAGGAGGTTGAGCAGGCAGAGCGCGGCCGCCGCGACACCGACGACGAGCGCGGGCGCGACGGGCATGCCGGTACGGGGCGAGACCCGGGACAGGCGGGCGGAGAACGGGAGGACGCCGTCGCGGGCCATGGAGAAGAGCATGCGGGTGCCGGCGGTCTGGATGGCGAGCGTGGCCACGGCGATGGCGACGGCGACGTCGGCGAGCAGGGCCTTCCCGACGCCCGCGCCGAGGCTGCTGGTGAGGACGTAGCTCAGGCCCTCCGTCGCGAGCCGCCCGTCGGTGAGGCTCGGGGCGGCGAGCAGTCCGCCGAGGAGGAGCAGTCCGCCGAGGGCGCCGGCCGCGGCGAGGGCGGTGAGGATGGTGCGCGGGGCGGTGCGGCGCGGCGAGCGGGTCTCCTCGCTCATCTCGCCGGCGCTGTCGAAACCGATGAGGACGTACGCGGCGGTGAAGGACCCGACGAGGAGCGCACCGACGGCGCCGCCCTGGCCGCCGGTGTGGAGGGTGACGCCGGGACCGCGCTCGGCGTGCGTGAACAGCAGGACGACGATGAGGCCCGCGCCGATGATCTCCGCGGTGACGCCGACGCGGTTGACGGCCGACATGACCCGGTTGTCGAGCGTGTTGACCACGGTCGTGAGGGCCAGCAGCACCACGCCGAGCAGCGCCGCGTTGGCCGCCCCGGTCGCGGTGGTGGGCGCCGGATCGCCGCCGAGGACCTGGAAGCCCGGCCAGATCGCGGGCAGGACGACCTGCAGGGCGAGCGCGGCGGCCGCCACGACCACCACCTGGCCGATCACCATGATCCATCCGGCGAACCAGCCCCACGTCGGTGTGCTGAGCCGGGTCGACCACTGGTAGATCGCCCCGGACAGCGGGTAGCGGGCGGCGAGTTCGGCGAAGCAGGCGGCGACCAGCAACTGCCCGGCGAGCACCGCGGGCCAGGTCCAGAAGAAGGCGGCACCGCCGGAGGAGAAGCCGAAGGCGAAGAACTGGAAGACCGTCGTCAGGACGGAGATGAAGGAGAAGCCCGCGGCGAAGGAGGCGTAGCGCCCCATGCTGCGGTGCAGTTCCTGGCGGTAGCCGAAGCCGGCGAGGGTGCCGTCGTCGGAGGCCGGCGGGGGCGGCGGGGGAGCGGAGGGCGCGGACGGTGCGGTGGTGGTCATGGCGGACCCCTGTCGCTGGATTCCTGTCGGGTGACAGAAATTAGGGGCGGTCCATTTCGCCCGCGTGTCACGTTCATGTCGGCGACGCTCCAAGGTGCTCACCGCCGTCGGGCGGGCGCGACCCTCCCCGCAATTCGCGATGTATCGCGCTTGTCAGGGAGGGTGACTCGCGATATGTTCGGTCACGGATATACGGATGCGAGTGCGAGGAGGTTCAGGGGCATGGCCAAGCGCCGCAAGCTCGGCAACCCGCTGGCCCTCGCCGTCATGGCGACGCTCGGCGAACGCCCCATGCATCCGTACGAGATCGCCCAGGTGCTGCGGCAGCGGGGCAAGGAGCAGAGCATCAAGATCAATTACGGCTCGCTCTACACCGTCGTGCAGAACCTCGAGAAGCACGGCTTCGTGGAGGTCACCGGCGTGCAGCGGCAGGGCAACCGCCCCGAGCGCACGCTGTACGGGCTGACCGAGGCCGGCCGGGAGGAGCTGCACGACTGGCTCGCCGACCTGGTCGCCGTTCCGGTGCGCGAGTACCCGGCCTTCGAGGCGGCGCTGTCGCTGCTGCTCGTGCTGCCCGCCGACGAGGTGGTCGACCTGCTCACCGAGCGGGTCGCGAAGCTGGAGGTGCAGGCGGCCGGCGTCCACGGCGTGCTCGCCAGGCTCCGGCACGACCTGCCGCGGATGTTCCTGATCGAGACCGAGTACCAGGTCCACATGCTCGAGGCCGAGGCGGAGTGGATCCGCGGCTTCCTCGGCGAACTCGAGAAGGGGACCGTCTCCGGCGCCGCCGAGTGGCGGCGCTGGCATGAGACCGGTGAGATGCCCGGAGCCTGGACGGAGTCCGAGGAGGGGGCCGGGGAATCGGCCACCGCGCGGCACTCCGGGGAGGAGCTGGGGAGGCGGGCCGGCCCCGACACGACACCGACATGAGGAACGCCCCCGGCGCTCGCTGCGGGAACAGCGTGCGCCGGGGGCGGTGACCCCGGACCGGACGGCTGCGGGAACAGTCGCCAGGCGATCGAGGTGCGGCACACCCAGGATAGCCCGGCAGTCCCCCCGCCGATCGGTCCGGCCTTTCGTGGAAGGCCCGTTCACCAGGGCCACCGTGCGGCCCGTCACGGGCCCGCGAACCGACCGATCACCGGGCCGTGCAGGCACGGCCCCCTTGGCAGGCGGAGGAATCTGTCATGAGCACACGCGCGCCCGCGATCGTGGCGCACGACCTCGTCAAGACCTATCCCGGGGACGTGCGCGCCCTCGACGGGATGGGCGTCACCGTGGAGACCGGCACCGTCTTCGGGCTGCTCGGCCCCAACGGCGCCGGGAAGTCCACCACGGTGAAGATCCTGACCACCCTGGCCCGTCCCGACTCCGGCACCGCCCTCGTCGCGGGTCACGACGCCCTGCGCCACCCCGACCGGGTGCGCCGGGCCATCGGTGTCGTCGCCCAGAGGTCGGGCGCCGACCCGGTCGCCACCGGCGCGGAGAACCTGCGGCTGCAGGGCCGGCTGTACGGGCTGCGCGGCGCCGCGCTCGACCGCCGCGTCGAGGAGCTCCTCACCCGCTTCGACCTGGCCGACGCCGCGGGGCGGCCGGTGAAGACCTACTCCGGCGGCATGCAGCGGCGCCTGGACGTCGCGCTCGGCCTGGTCCACCGCCCCGAGGTGCTGTTCCTCGACGAGCCGACCACCGGCCTCGACCCCGAGGCGCGCACCGCGATGTGGGAGGAGATCGCGCGCCTGGCGGGCGACGACGGCCTGACCATCCTGCTCACCACGCACTACCTGGAGGAGGCCGACCGGCTCGCCGAGCGCATCGCGATCGTCGACCGCGGCCGGGTGGTCGCCGAGGGCACCCCCGACGGGCTCAAGGGCGAACTGCGCGGCGACGCCGTGCACGTGGAACTGCGCGAGCCGGCCGGCCCGGTCGACGCCCACCTCCTGGAGACGGCGCTCGGCGAGTTCGCCGGCGTGCGCGAGGCCCGGCTGGACGGCCGCCGGCTCAGCGCCCGCGCCGACGACGGCGCCGCGGCCGTGCCGCACGTGCTCGCCGTCCTGGAGCGCGAGGGCGCCGCCGTCGCCTCCGTCACCGTCGCCCGGCCCTCGCTGGACGACGTGTACCTCCGCTACGCCGGGCGCCGGTTCGCCGACGCCGACACCGCCACCCCCGCGGCCGGGTCCGCGACCGTCCCCGCGCCCGCCGGAGGTGCCCGATGAGCGTCGCGCTCACCCAGACCTGGTACATGACGCAGCGTCATCTCATGGCGTTCTGGCGTCAGCCCGCGTACCTGCTCATCACCCTGGTGCAGCCGGTGATCTGGCTCTTCCTGTTCGGCGCGCTCTTCCGCCGCGTGGTGGAGCTGCCCGGCTTCGGCGGCGGATCGTACCTGGACTACCTCGTCCCGGGCGTGGTCGTGATGAGCGCGCTGTCCTCCAGCATGTGGGCCGGCATGGGCACGCTGGAGGAGATCGAGCGCGGCACCCTCAACCGCTTCCTCACCACCCCGGTCAGCCGCGCCGCGCTCATCAACGGCAACGTCGTCTCCCAGGGGCTCAGTACCGCCCTGCAGTCCGTCGTCATCGTCGCCCTCGGCAAGCTCGGCGGCGCCGACTACCCCGGCGGGGCCGTCGGGCTGCTGGTGCTCGTCGCGGCGTCGGTGCTGCTCGGCACGCTGGTCGGGGCGTTCTCCAACGCCATGGGCATGCTGGTACGGCAGCGCGAGAGCATCATCGGCATCAACACCTTCCTGCTGCTGCCGCTGACCTTCCTGTCCTCCGCCTTCATGGCGCCCGCGCTGATGCCGTCCTGGATGCGGCACGTCGCCGACGTCAACCCGATGAACTGGGCGCTCGTCGCGAGCCGTTCCGCGATGGCCGACAGCCCCGACTGGGGTGCGGTGCTCACCCGCGGCGGCGCGCTGCTGGTGGTGGCGGTCGCCGCGGTCGGGCTGTCGACCCGCACCTTCCGCTCGTACCAGAAGTCGGTCTGAGACCCGGCCGGTACGACGACCAGGCGTGACCCCACGGCGGGGTCACGCCTGGTGCGTACGCGACGTCAGGAAGCGAGCGCCCGTGGCGGCTCCTGCTCCTCCTCGATGCGGCGGTTCCACTCGGGCTTGGAGGCCTGCCAGCCGTCCTCGTCGTGGCCGGTGCGCCAGTACCCCGAGATCGACAGCCGCTCACGCGGCACGCCCAGTTCGACGCGCAGCAGACGACGCAGCTGCTTGACGAAGCCCGCCTCGCCGTGGACGAACGCCTGCACGTCACCCGGCGGGAACTCCAGCCCGGACACGACGTGGAGCAGGGCCTCGCCCACCGGCCGGGAGCCGCGGTGCACCCAGGTGACCTCGGCGTTGCCGGGCGTGGCGAGCTTCTGCTCCTCTTCCGGGCCGGAAACCTCGACGAACACCCGGGCGGGAGCCCCCTCGGGCAGCCGCTCCAGCGAGGCGGCGATCGCCGGCAGCGCGCTCTCGTCGCCCACGAGCAGATGCCAGTCGGCCGCGGAGCCGGGAACGTAGGCGCCGCCGGGGCCGAGGAAGAGCACCTCCTCGCCGGGCTGGACGCGCGCGGCCCACGGGCCGGCCAGGCCCTCGTCGCCGTGGTACACGAAGTCGACGGTCAGCTCGCGCGCCTCCGCGTTCCACCGGCGCACGGTGTACGTCCGGATGCGCGGCCACTGGTCGCGGGGGAACTCGGCGCGGATCCGCTGGATGTCGAACGGCTCGGGGTAGCGCACGCCCTCGACCGGGAACAGCAGCTTGATGTAGTGGTCGCTGTACTCGCCCACGGGGAATCCCGCCAGGCCCTCACCGCCGAGCACCACGCGGATCATGTGCGGGGTCAGCCGTTCCACGTGCTGCACCCGCGCGCGGTTGAGCTGCGGCTTCCTGCGCACCGGACGGTCTGCCATGAGCACACTCCTCGCACTAAGTTAGGCAAGCCTAACCCATCGGGCCGGTCCTGTGCAGCCCGGTCTCGGAAAGATCACGAGATCTTCGAACACCGGTTCCGATCCGCCGTTCTCCGATTTGGATGGGACGGACGCGATCCGACGCTACCCGGGAGGCCGGCGCACATGGGTTCCGACACCGCCACCGCGATCACCGCAGGACCGCGCGGGGTGCCGCTGCTGGGGAACCTCCCGCAGTTCGCCAAGGACCCGCTCGCCTTCTTCACCGCGCTCCGCGAGTGCGGGTCCGGGCAGGTTACCTGGGCCATGGGCCGCACCCCCGCGCGCTTCCTCAATGATCCCGCGCTCATCGGGGAACTGCTCTCGGCCCGCGAGTCCACCTTCTCGCTGCCCGACCTCGGCTGGTCCTTCCGCTACCTGATGGGCGAGGGGGTCGTGGTGGCCAAGGGCGCCGACTGGCGCCGCAAGCGTTCTCTCGTCCAGCCCTCGGTACGGCCCAAGCAGGTGCGCGCGTACGCGGCGACCATGGCCGACTGCGCACGGGAGGTCGCCGACCGCTGGAACGGGGGCGAACGGATCGACGTACGCCGCGAGATGACCGGGCTGACCCAGCGCATCGCCGTACGGACCGTGTTCGGCACCGACGCCGCCGTCCGCGAGGAGGTCATCGGCCGCTGCATGGACGCCGCCCAGCAGCAGATGGGCGCCGAGTTCCGCGGACTGGGCGCGATGCTGCCCGACTGGGTCCGCACCCCGGGGCGGATCCGCTTCAAGACCGCCGTCGACACCCTCGACGCCGAGGTCGCCCGGATCGTCGCCGTCCGCCGTGAGGCCGGCGGCGAACGCGACGACCTGCTCAGCCGGTTGCTGGCCGCCGTCGACGAACACGGTGTCCCGCTCACCGACAGGGAGATCAGGGACGAGACCGTCACCCTCTACAACGCGGGCCACGAGACCACCGCCACCACCTTGACCTGGGCCTGGCACCTGCTGTCCCGCAACTCTCAGGCGCGTGAGGCGCTCACCGAGGAACTGGACCGGGTGCTCGGCGGCCGCACCCCGGGCTTCGACGACTACGCGGAACTGCGCTGGACCGAGGCCGTCGTGAAGGAGACCCTGCGCGTGCGGCCCACGGTCTGGCTCAACCTGGCCGTCGCCGAGGAGGGCGCCGCCCTGGGCGGTGAGCCCGTCCCGGCGGGCACCCAGGTCTGGATCAGCCCCTGGGCCACCCACCGTGACCCGCGCTGGTGGCCGGAGCCCGAGGAGTTCCGCCCGCAGCGCTGGCTGGACGGGGCGCCCGACCCGGTCACCGACCACACCTGGTTCCCCTTCGGCGGGGGCACCCGGGCCTGCCTCGGGGCGCGCTTCGCGATGGTCGAGGCGGTGATCGTGCTGGCCACCCTCGGCAGCCGCTTCCACCTGGACACCGGCGACGAGGAGATCCGCCCCACCGTCGGCCTCACCCTCCAGCCCGACCGGGACGTCCTCGCCGTCACCCGGCCCGTTCCGGCCCCAGCACGCTGAGCAGCCGCTGCAGCGAGCCGCCCAGCCCCCAGCGCTCGGCCAGCGCGGCCAGCTCCTGGGGCCGGTGCGGCTCCCGCGGCAGCTGCGGGGTGAACTCCGGCAGCGGCACGTCGGAGGCCACCCGCACCACCTTGGGCGCGACGGCCACGTAGTCCCCCGCCTCCTGCAGCCGCTTGCGCTGCGCCGGGGTGACCTTCGAGGCGGGGTCGTGGGCGGCGGCCATGATCCCGGCCAGGTCGCCGTACGCCTCCAGCAGCTTCGCCGCCGTCTTCTCGCCGATGCCCGGCACGCCCGGCAGGCCGTCGCTCGGGTCGCCGCGCAGCAGCGCCAGGTCCGCGTAACCGGGACCGTCCACGCCGTACTTGGCGCGCAGCCAGGCCTCGTCCACCACGTCCAGCGAGCCGACGCCCTTGACCGGGTACAGCACCCGCACCCCGCGCGCGTCGTCCACCAGCTGGAACAGGTCGCGGTCACCCGTCACGATGTCCACCGGGCCGGGTGCCCGGCCGGTCAGGGTGCCGATCACGTCGTCCGCCTCGTAGCCGGCGACACCCACCCGGGCGATGCCCAGCGCGTCCAGCACCGCCTCGATCACCGGGACCTGCGGCGACAGGGTGTCCGGGACCTCCTCGACGTCCGAGCCGCCGGGGACCTCCTCGGCGACGCGGTGCGCCTTGTACGAGGGGATCAGGTCCACCCGCCACTGCGGCCGCCAGTCCGCGTCCATGCAGGCCACCAGGTCGTCGGGGGAGTGGTCGGCGACCAGGCGGGCGATGAAGTCCAGCAGCCCGCGCACGGCGTTGACCGGCGTGCCGTCCGGCGCGCGCACCGAGTCGGGCACGCCGAAGTACGCGCGGAAGTAGAGGCTGGCGGTGTCCAGGAGCATCAGGCGTCGAGTCACACGCCGATGATGCCGCACGCCGCCGACACCGTGACCTCCGTCACGGAACGGTTTGCTCCGCTTGGGTCGGGGCAGCCGCCGTCCCGGAGCGGGACAGGAGCGCTCCGCGACCTGCGTGCGGGGGCAGCCGGTCGTCCTCCCTACGACACGTGAGGTGTATGTGTACAGGCTGCAGGCAGAGCATCTGTACAAGGTGTTCGGTGCCGACCCCGAGGACGGCGTGCGCCGTCTGGAGGCCGGAGCCGGACGCGACGAACTGCGCGGGAGCGGTACGACCGCCGCGGTGATCGACGCGAGCTTCGACGTCCGCGAGGGCGAGATCTTCGTCGTCATGGGCCTGTCCGGATCGGGCAAGTCCACGCTGCTGCGCACGCTCAACGGGCTGAATCCCCCCACCGCGGGGCGGGTGCTCTTCGACGGCCGGGACCTCACCGCACTCAGCGCCCGCGAACTGCGCCGCGTGCGCTCGCACGGCATCAGCATGGTCTTCCAGCACTTCGCGCTCTTCCCGCACCGCAGCGTGCTCCAGAACGCCGCGTACGGCCTTGAGGTGCAGGGCGTGGGCCGCAAGGAACGCGAGGAGCGCGCCGCGCGGGCCCTGGAACTCACCGGCCTGTCCGGCTGGGGCGACTCCTGGCCCGACGAGCTGTCCGGCGGCATGCAGCAGCGCGTGGGCCTGGCCCGCGCCCTGGCCACCGACGCCGACGTGCTCCTCATGGACGAGTCCTTCAGCGCCCTGGACCCGCTGATCCGCCGTGACATGCAGGACCAGCTGATCGAGCTGCAGCGCAGCCTGAAGAAGACCATCGTCTTCATCACCCACGACCTGAACGAGGCCATGCGCCTCGGCGACCGCGTCGCCGTCATGCGCGACGGGCGCATCGTCCAGATCGGGTCCCCCGAGGACATCCTGCTGCGCCCCGCCGACGAGTACGTCAGTTCCTTCGTGCACGACGTCGACCGCTCCCGCGTGCTGACCGCCGGCACCGTCATGGAGCCCCCGCACCGCCCCGACGCGGGCGACTGCCGCTGCGAGACGGTCACCCCGCGCACCGCGCTGGCCGACGTCCTGCCGGTCAGCGCGCGGGTCCCGCACCCCGTGGCCGTCCGCGACGAGGCCGGCGACGTGGTCGGCGTGATCGCCAAGGACCGGCTGCTGGCCGCGCTCGGCGACCACGACGGACCGGTGACGCCGTGCACCGACGACACGGCGCAGGCGGCCGTCCCGCACGCCGAGGCCGCCGGGCCGCAGGACGCCGCGCCCAGGGTGCCGGGCCGGCCGCGGAAGGAGGCGGCGCGTGCCTAGGCTGCCCCTCGGCGACTGGACCGACAGCGCCGTCACCTACCTGCGCGACCACTTCGGTCCGCTCTTCGACCTCATCAGCGCCGTCGTCTCCGGCATGTACGACGGTCTGGACGCCGTCCTGCAGGCCCCCGCACCGCTGCTGCTCGCCGGCATCCTCGCGGTCCTCGCGCTGTGGCTGCGCGGTCTGACCGCGGGCGTGCTCTCCTTCGCGGGCCTGGCCGTCGTCGTCTCCGTTCAGCAGTGGGACGAGGCCATGGACACCCTGTCCCTGGTGCTGGTCGCCACCGTGATCACCATCGTGCTCGCCGTGCCGCTCGGCATCTGGTCGGCGCGCAACCGCACCGTCTCCGCCGCCCTGCGCCCGGTGCTGGACTTCATGCAGACGATGCCCGCCTTCGTCTACCTGATCCCCGGCATCTTCTTCTTCGGCGTCGGCCAGGTGCCCGGCATCATCGCCACCATCGTCTTCTCCCTGCCGCCGGGCGTGCGCATGACCGAGCTCGGCATCCGGCAGGTCGACGGCGAGCTCGTCGAGGCCGCGGAGGCCTTCGGCACCGCTCCGCGCAGCACGCTGCTGCGGGTGCAGCTGCCGCTCGCGCTCCCCACGATCATGGCGGGCGTCAACCAGGTGATCATGCTGGCGCTGTCCATGGTCGTCATCTCCGGCATGGTCGGCGGCGGCGGTCTGGGCGCCTCGGTCTTCACCGCCATCAGCCAGGTCGACATCGGCCTCGGCTTCGAGGCGGGCCTGTCCGTGGTCATCCTCGCCATGTACCTGGACCGCGTCACCGGCGCCCTCGGCACCCGGGTCTCCCCGCTGGGCCGGCGCGCGATGGCCGCGGCCGCCTCCCCGCGCGGCCTGCAGCTGTGGAAGTACCGCCCGCAGACCTCCGTCGCCGTCGTCGGCATCGTCGCCCTCGCCCTGGTCGCCGGCGGGGTGAACGTCTTCGGCGCCGCCGACGAGGGGACCGCCGTCCCCGAGGCCGACGACGTCGGCAAGGGCCGCCAGGTCGACATCGGATACATCCCCTGGGACGAGGGCGTCGCCTCCACCTACCTGTGGAAGGAGCTGCTGGAACGCCGCGGGTACGAGCCGAAGGTCACCCAGTACGACGTCGGCGCCCTGTACACCGGCATGTCCGCGGGGCGGGTCGACTTCGAGACCGACTCCTGGCTGCCCGTGACGCACCGGTCGTACTGGGAGAAGTACAAGAACGAGCTGGACGACTACGGCTCCTGGTACGGCCCCACCTCGCTCGAACTGACGGTGCCGTCCTACGTCAAGGGCATCGACTCGCTGGCCGACCTCAAGGGCAAGGGCAAGCAGTTCGGCGGCCGGATCATCGGCATCGAGCCGGGCGCCGGGATGATGAAGATGCTCAACGACACCGTCCTGGACAGGTACGGCCTGGAGGGCGAGTACGAGGTCACCACCGGCTCGACCGCCAGCATGCTCGCCCAGCTCGACCGCTCCATCAAGGCGAAGGAGCCCGTCGTGGTCACCCTGTGGTCCCCGCACTGGGCCTACGACGAGCACAGCCTGAAGAAGCTGAAGGACCCGCTCGGCGCCTGGGGCGAGGGCGACGGCATCCACACCCTCGCCCGAGGCGGCTTCGCCGGCGAGGAGCCGAAGGTCGCGAAGTGGCTCCAGGACTTCAAGCTGAGCGAGAAGGAGCTGACCGGGCTGGAGGGCGCCGTCCACAAGGCCGGCCAGGGCCACGAGCAGGACGGCGCCCGCGACTGGCTCGACGCCCACCCCGGTCTCACGGACCGGCTCGCCCCGGTCGGCTGACCGGACCCCGACGCCGGACGGCGCGGCACCCGGCACGTCCCCTCCCTCGTGCCGGAGCCGCGCCGTCCGGCCCTCCCCGTCCCGCGGGGATGGATACGGTGGGGGACATGACCCGTCGCGACTCCGGCCCCGCACGGCGTGTGGTCTCCCTCGTCCCCTCGCTCACCGAGGCGGTGGCGACCACGGCGCCCGCCCTGCTCGTGGGCGCGACCGACTGGTGCAACCAGCCGGCCGACCTGCGCGTCACGCGGGTACGGGGCACGAAGAACCCCGACATCGCGGAGATCGTGCGGCTCGCTCCCGACCTGGTGATCGCCAACGAGGAGGAGAACCGCGAGCCCGACCTCGCGGCGCTGCGCGCGGCGGGGCTGACGGTGCTGGTCACGGAGGTGCGCAGCCTTCCGCAAGCCTTCCGGGAACTGCACCGCGTCGTCGTCGAGGCCTGCGGCCTGCCGCGCCCGGTCTGGCTCGACGCCGCGGAGAAGACCTGGGCGTCGCTGCAGCCCGCGGCCCACCCCCGCAGGGCCGTCGTGCCCGTCTGGCGCCGGCCGTGGATGGTGCTCGGCCGGGACACCTTCGCCGGCGACCTGCTGGCCCGGCTGGGCGTCGAGAACGTTTACGGGACCCACCAGGAGCGGTATCCGCGGGTGCCGGTCGACGAGCTCACCGGCAGCGGGGCGGACCTCGTCGTGCTCCCGGACGAGCCGTACCGGTTCACCGCGGACGACGGGCCCGAGGCGTTCCCGGACATACCCGCGGCCCTGGTCAGCGGCCGTCACCTCACCTGGTACGGCCCGTCCCTGGCCGAGGCGCCGGCCGTGCTCGCCGCCGCCCTCGCCCCGCCGGCCCCCGCCGGGCCCGCCCCCGCCCGGCGCGGCGGCTGACCCGGGGCGCCCGCGCCGTGGAAGCCCCCCGGCGCACGCGGGCCCGTGGCCGTCGCGTGCGCCGGGGAGGGACCTGGGTCAGCCGCGCGCCACGGCCGTGAAGACCGTGCGCCCGGACCCGACCCGGTAGACGGCCCGGCCGTCCTGGACACCCAGGTACGTGGCGTGGCTCCCGGCGGCGGTGTAACGGCCGCCCGCCACCACGGGCAGGGCGACCGTCGCCGTCACGTTGACCGGCACCTCGACCGTCGTGTCCACCCCGTGCCGGTTCCGGCGCCAGTCGACGCCGACGGTGCCGCGCTCGGTCCACTGGCTGCCCGAGGCGTGGCTCACGCCCGAATCCGCCGGGGCGATCCGCACCGACGCGCCGCCCGGGCTGGTCACCGTGAGCCCGAGCACACCCTCCAGCACCCCGACGACACCCGCGCCGCCCCAGCCGTGCGACATGCTCTCGCTGCTGCTCTGCGAGACCTGGCCCGGCGCGCAGTCACTGCTCGCACACCCCGGAGTCCACTGCTCCCACAGGAAGGTGCCGCCCTCGGCCAGGACCTGCGCGGGCCCGTCGGCGGAGGGATCGGTGAGGATCCGCACCAGCGTGTCCGGCCGGTCGACGACCCGCAGCGCCTCCAGCAGGGTCCGCAGCGTCATCGGCCCCTGCCGCATCCCCTGCCGGGACAGCTCCGCGCCCAGCGCGGCGTACTCCGAGGGCTCCGCGACGCCGTAGGCGACCGGGAAGCTCTGCGCGTGCTCGCCCTGATGCGCGATCAGGGCGCCGTCCGAGGACAGACCGTCCGACCACAGCCCGGTGCCGCCGTCCCGCAGCCGCTCCCGCATCGCCGCCGTCAGCTCGTCCGCGCGGCCGGCGTAGACGTCGCGGGTGGCGTGGTCGCCGAGTGCGTCGGCGGCCTCGGCCACCGACCGCATCGCGCCCACCCCGAGGGCGTTGACAACGGTGCGGTTCACGTTGCCGTCGGTGACGTAGCCGTACCGCATCGGGGCGGGCCAGTCGATGATGCCGTGCAGGTAGGCGCCGCTGCCGCCGGGCAGGTCGGCGACCAGACCGCGGTCGTCCACCGCCGAGGAGATGTAGTCCGCCACGTTGCGCATCACGGGCAGGGCCCGGGCGAGCAGTTCGCGGTCGCCCGTCGTGCGGTAGTAGCGCATCACCCACTCGGGGAACATCTCGGTGTAGTCGGGGATGTCCCGCTTGGCGTCCCCGTTGGGGTAGACGGAGTTCAGGGCGCCATTGGGCCAATAGCGAGCCTGGGAGTTCATGAAGGACTCGATGGCCTGACGGGTCAGGCTGCGCTCGCCCGACGCGGCCATCGTCGCGAACGACTCGTCCACGGTGTCGCCGAGGAACTGGCCCTTCTCACGGGTCGGGGTGTCCAGGAAGACGTTCTGCGCGGACTGCAGCGCCGAACGCTGCATCAGCGAGAAGACCTGGTCCAAGGTGCCGTCGCTGCTGCGGAACGTCGCGGGGTGGGCCGCGTCGGTGTTCTGGACGACGGCGGTGACGTCCCGCGTGGTCAGCTTCTCGCCCGGGTCGCTGATCTGCAGGTAGCGCCAGCCCCAGTAGGTGAAGGCCCGGGCGGTCTGCGCACCGTCCTTCTCGGTGTAGTGGAAGCGCATGTTGCTGCCCTGGGTGTCCAGACCCGACGTACCCGCGCGGGAGTTCTCCACCCAGCTCGCCGCGGCGTGGTCCTTGCCCAGAGGACGGTCCAGGGTCACCGTCGTGCCGTCCACCGCGCTCACGGTGCGGGTCTCGGGGTGCCCGGCGCCGTACCCCGTGGCGGGCGCGTCCACCACGATCTCGTCGCCCGCGTGGACGTTCGCCGCGTTCGCCAGCGTCACGGAGGCGTCCCCGGCCCGCACGGCGGCGGTCAGCGTGGAGTTGCTGCGCCGGTAGCTGGTGGTGAACGTCAGCTGCCGGCCGGCGGTGCCGGAACGCAGCCGCACCGAGGGCACCGCGGCGTACACCTTGCCGAAGTCGGCGAGGACCGTGCCGTCGGGCAGGTGCAGCAGCGAGACCGGGTGGACGGTCTCCTGCGTGAGGTGGGCCTGCAGCGCCGACAGATGGGTGAAGGCGCAGGGGGACGAACCTCCCTCGTAGGGAGCGCAGTTGTCCGGGTTCGGCCGCGGGTGGGCGCCGATGACGGTGGCCGCGGCCCAGCCGGAGTCGTCGTAGCCGGGGGTGTTCCAGCCGGCGGGCTCGACCGTGGCGTCGTAGTACTCGACGCGGTCGCCGGCGTCGCCGTTGCGGTAGGTCAGGGTGTCGACCCGCTGCGGCTCGTAGCGGTGGACCTTCCAGGTGCCGTCGGAGACCGCCACGTCGCGGGTGCCGTCCGCGTGCTCGACCACCACCTTGACCAGCAGCCCGGAGGGGCCCTCGGGGGCGTTCGGACCGTTGGCCCGGCCCTGGCACTTGCAGGACCAGTAGTGCGTCAGCACGCCCACGGCCAGGTCCCGGTCCGCCTTGACGCCCTTGACGGCGGCGACGTCGTAGAAGCCCTCACCGGCGTACTCGTAGGACGAACTGCGCTGCACGGTCTTGCCGTTGACGTCGACCTGCCAGTCGCCGGAGGCCGCGACGTACACCCGGGTGCCGACCACGGGGCTGCCCGCGGACACCCGGACGACCTTGCGGGCCGCCGTCCACTCGTTGCTCGCGTCGTTCCCGGTGGCGGGACGGCGGATCCACTGGGCGCCGGACCAGTCCTGGTCCGTCAGGCCCGTGCCGAAGGACGCGCCGGCCGAGTAGGGGGAGGCCTCCCCCGCGCGGTCCCACGTCCGCACCTTCCACTGGTACGCCGTCCCCGGCGCCAGCGCGGGCCCGCCGTACGGCACCCAGGACTGCTCGGAACCGCGGACCTTGCCGCTGTCCCAGACGGTGCGGCCGCCGGGGACGCGCACGACGACCTGGTAGGCGGTCTGGACCTCGTCGGAGTCGCTGTCGCGGGGCAGCCAGCCGAAGCGCGGCGCGGCGTCGATGGCGAGCGGCTCGGTGCGGTCGTCGACCGTCAGGCCACCGGGGGCGCCCGGGGCGTGGTTGCGGGGCGCGTGTGCGTGGTCGGCGTAGGCCTGGGGCGTGGCGGCGGCGAGCGTCAGGCCGAGGGAGAGGGCGAGGAGGGCGAGGCGGCGGCGGGGGAGGGGCGGACGTCGTTTCATGGACACCTCTCGGCGGGGTTAGAACGTTTCAATCCGCAGGCGTATGTTATTGATACGTTTCAATCCTGTGACCGGGGTGAGCCTAGGCAGGCCCGTCTGCCCTGTCAACGCCCCCTCGTGTGCGGCCCGCTTGCGTCCCGGGGTGCCCCCGCCCGCCCTCCCTCCCCCAGCCTTCGGCCGGGGGATCCCCATGGGGGCACCCCGCCACACCCCCTGCTGTCGTATGGGCGGCTGACGGCCGGTGGGGGTTCGGAGAGCGGTCCGGGGTTGCCGCAGGTGCCTACTTACCCCCCACCGGCCGTCATGCGCCCGCACTACGGGAGGGGGTGTGGCGGGGTGCGCCCGGAAGCGACGAGCGGCGGACCCGGGCGCCGAACGACGTAGGGCCAAACCGCGAGCGCTGTGGGGGTCCCCCCGGCCGAAGGCTGGGGGAGGGAGGGCGACGGGGAAACCCCCACCAACAACCACAACGACGCCGCACACAACCGCCGGGCAGCCCGGCGCAGCCGCCCGCAGGCGCAAACAACCCGCACACAACAACCGGCCCCAAGGGACACCCCCCGCACAACATCTACGCTGCACGCATGAGCGACCCCCACTTCCGCCCCGTCACCCGCCACGACATCCCCGCCGTCGTGGCGATGTTCGCCGACGACGGCCTCGGCCGCGGCCGCGAGACCCCGGACGACCTGGAGCCCTACTACGCGGCGTACGAACGCGTCGTCGCCGACCCCGGCCAGCACGTGGTCGTCGCCGAGCGGGACGGCACGCTCGTCGGGGTGCTGCAGCTGTCGGTGATACCGGGCCTGTCACGGCGCGGCACGACGCGCTCCGTCATCGAGGCGGTCCGCGTGCACCGCGACGCCCGCGGCGGCGGCCTGGGGACGCTGATGATCGAGTGGGCGGTCGAGGAGTCCCGCCGCCTGGGGTGCACGCTGGTGCAGCTGACCTCGGACCGGGCCCGCGCCGACGCGCACCGCTTCTACGAGCGCCTCGGCTTCACCGCCTCGCACGTCGGCTTCAAGCTGCAGCTCTGACCGCTTCAAGCGGCAGCTCTGACCCCTTCGAGCGGCAGCTCTGACCGCTTCAGGCAGCAGCTCCGACCGCCGCGGCGACCAGCGCCCGCATCACCCGCTCGTCCTCGTCCATCTCGGGGTGCCACTGCACCCCCAGCACGAAGCGGTCGCCCGGCAGCTCCACGGCTTCGGGCGTACCGTCCTCGGCGTGGGCGCCGACCACCAGGCCCCGGCCCAGGGTGTCCACCGCCTGGTGGTGGTACGTGGGCACCGTCATGGCCTCCGGCACCGCCTCCGCGTAGCGCGTGCCGGGGACGGGCTTGACGGTGTGGCCGCCGAACGCGCCCACCCGGGGGCCGCGGTGACCGTCGATGTGCTGCACGAGCGTGCCGCCGAGGGCGACGTTGAGCAGTTGCATGCCCCGGCAGATGCCCAGCAGGGGCAGCCCGGCGGCGAGGGCGGCGTGGAGGAGGGCGAGCTCCCAGGCGTCCCGCTCCCGCGCGGGCGGGTCGGTGCGCGGGTCGGGCTCGGCGCCGTACCGCGCGGGCTCGACGTCCGGGCCGCCCGCGATCACCAGCCCGTCCAGCCGGGCCACGGCGTCCGCGGCGTGGGCGGGGTCGTCCGGCGGGAGCAACGCGGCGAGGCCGCCGGAACGCCGTACGAGCAGCGGGTACCCGGCGGGGAGCAGGGCGGCGGGCAGGTCCCAGCCGCCCCAGCGGGCCGAGTCGACCCAGTAGGTGCTGACACCGATCAGCGGACGGGCCACGGGAGCCTCCCTGCGACGCGCGGATTTCTCCTTGCACCGTACCCAACTGGGCCCCGGGCCCGTACTTTTGGATCACCTGTCGGCCGGTAGGAGAGGTGATCACCCGTGGTGCACCGAACAGCCCCGCTCAGCACCGACGACCTGCGACGACGTGTCGACTCCGGAGAGATCGACACGGTGGTCGTCGCCTTCACCGACATGCAGGGCCGGCTGCAGGGCAAGCGCTTCGCCGCACGGCACTTCCTCGACGACGTCCTGGAGCACGGCACCGAGGGGTGCAACTACCTGCTCGCCGTCGACGCCGACATGAACACCGTGGACGGCTACGCCCTGTCCTCCTGGGAACGGGGCTACGGCGACTTCGCCATGCACCCCGACCTCGGCACCCTGCGGATCACCCCCTGGGACGCCGCCACCGCGCTCGTCGTCGCCGACCTGCGGCTGCTGGACCACGGCTCCACGCCGGTGGCCCCCTCGCCCCGCCAGATCCTGCGCCGCCAGACCGAGCGGCTCGCCGAGCGCGGCTGGTCGGCGTACGCGGGCACGGAGCTGGAGTTCATCGTCTTCAAGGACACCTACGAGCAGGCCTGGACGAACGGCTACCGCGACCTGACCCCCGCCAACCAGTACAACGTCGACTACTCCCTGCTCGGCACCGGCCGCGTGGAGCCGCTGCTGCGCCGCATCCGCAACGAGATGGGCGCCGCCGGGATGCGCGTGGAGTCCGCCAAGGGCGAGTGCAACCTCGGCCAGCACGAGATCGCCTTCCGCTACGACGAGGCCCTGGTCACCTGCGACCAGCACAGCGTATACAAGACCGGCGCCAAGTCGATCGCCGCGCAGGAGGGGTACTCCCTCACCTTCATGGCGAAGTACAACGAACGCGAGGGCAACTCCTGCCACATCCACCTCTCGCTGCGCGACGAGGACGAGCGGCCGGTCTTCGCGGGCGACGAGCCGGGCGGCATGTCGGAGACGATGCGGCACTTCCTGGCCGGGCAGCTCGCCGCGCTGCGCGACTTCTCCCTGCTGTACGCGCCCAACATCAACTCCTACAAGCGGTTCCGGCCCGGCTCCTTCGCCCCCACCGCCGTCGCCTGGGGCCCCGACAACCGCACCTGCGCCCTGCGCGTGGTCGGGCACTCCCCGTCCGCGCTGCGCCTGGAGAACCGCGTGCCGGGCGGTGACGTCAACCCCTACCTCGCCGTCGCCGGGATGATCGCCGCCGGCCTGCACGGCGTGGAGCAGAAGCTCACCCTCCCCGAGCCCGTCACGGGCAACGCCTACGCCAGCGACGGCGTGGCGCACGTGCCGGCCACGCTGCGCGAGGCCGCCGAGCTGTGGGAGGCCAGCCCGATCGCCCGGGCGGCCTTCGGCGACGAGGTCGTCGAGCACTACCTGAACATGGCCCGCGTCGAGCAGGACGCGTACGACACCGCCGTGACCGACTGGGAGCGCTACCGCTCCTTCGAACGCATGTGAGGCAGCGAGTGCCCGAAGCACCCGAACCGCTCGAAGCGCTGGACGTGCTCAACCCGGCCACCGAGGAGGTGATCGCCACCGTCCCTGCGGCCCGCCGGGAGGACGTCGACGCCGCCGTCACCCGCGCGGCCCGCGCCCAGACCGCCTGGGCGGCCCTGGCCCCGGCCGACCGCGCGCGGCTGCTGCGGCGTTTCGCGGCCGTGGTCGACGCGCACGTGGAGGAACTGGCCGCCCTGGAGGTGCGGGAGGCGGGCCACACGGTGGGCAACGCCCGCTGGGAGGCAGGCAACGTCCGCGACCTGCTCGACTACGCGGCGGGCGGCGTCGAGCGGCTCAGCGGCCGGCAGATCCCGGTGCCCGGCGGCATCGACGTCACCTTCCTGGAGCCGCTCGGCGTCGTCGGCGTCATCGCGCCCTGGAACTTCCCCATGCCCATCGCCGCCTGGGGGACCGCCCCGGCGCTCGCGGCGGGCAACGCGGTGATCCTCAAGCCCGCCGAGACCACCCCGCTGACCGCGCTGCGCCTGGCGGACCTGGCACTGGAGGCGGGACTGCCCGAGCACCTCTTCCAGGTGCTGCCCGGCCGGGGCCCGGTCGCGGGGGCGGCCCTCGTCGAGCACCCGGGCGTCGCGAAGATCGTCTTCACCGGGTCGACCCGCGTCGGCAAGCAGATCATGGCCACGTGCGCCGGCACCCTCAAGCGGGTCACCCTGGAGCTCGGCGGCAAGTCGCCGAACATCGTCTTCGCCGACGCGGACCTCGAGAAGGCCGCGGCGACCGCCCCGATGGCCTTCCTCGACAACGCCGGGCAGGACTGCTGCGCCCGCACCCGGATCCTGGTCCAGCGCCAGGTGCACGACCGCTTCATGGAGCTGCTGGAGCCCGCCGTCCTGGCCGTCGGGGTCGGCGACCCGGCTGATCCGGCCACCGGCATGGGCCCGCTCATCTCCGCCGTGCAGCGCGACCGCGTCCGCTCGTACGTGTCCCCCGACGCGCCCGTCGCGATCCGCGGCACGGCCCCGGAGGGCAAGGGCTTCTGGTACCCGCCGACCGTGCTGACCCCCGCCGACCCGGCCGGGCGCGTCGCGGTGGAGGAGGTCTTCGGCCCGGTGGCCGTCGTGCTGCCCTTCGAGGACGAGACCGACGCGCTGCGCCTGGCCAACGCCACCCCGTACGGACTGTCGGGCTCGATCTGGACCCGGGACGTCGGCCGCGCCCTGCGGCTGGCCCGGGGCACCGCCGCCGGCAACCTGTCGGTGAACTCCCACAGCTCGGTGCGCTACTGGACACCGTTCGGCGGGTTCAAGCAGTCGGGGCTCGGCCGCGAGCTCGGCCCGGACGCGCTGGCCGCCTTCACCGAGACCAAGAACGTCTTCATCAGCACGGAGGAGTGATCCCGGCAATGACGGAAGCAGAAGCAGTGGTGTGCCGCCGCCTGGTGGGCCGGACGGCGGTGGTCACCGGCGCCGGCAGCGGCATCGGGCTCGCCTCGGCGCGCCGGCTGGCCTCCGAGGGCGCGCACGTGGTGTGCGCCGACATCGACGAGGCCGCGGGCAAGGCGGCCGCCGAGGAGGTCGGCGGGCTGTTCGTCCAGGTCGACGTCACCGACGCCGGGCAGGTGGAGGCGCTGTTCAAGGCGGCGTACGACACCTACGGCTCGGTCGACGTCGCCTTCAACAACGCCGGCATCTCGCCCCCCGACGACGACTCGATCCTCACCACCGGCATCGACGCCTGGCGCCGCGTCCAGGAGGTCAACCTCACGTCGGTGTACCTGTGCTGCAAGGCGGCGCTGCCGTACATGCAGCGCCAGGGCAAGGGCTCGATCATCAACACCGCGAGCTTCGTCGCCGTCATGGGTGCGGCGACCTCGCAGATCTCGTACACCGCCTCCAAGGGCGGTGTGCTGGCGATGTCCCGCGAGCTGGGCGTGCAGTTCGCCCGGGAGGGCATCCGGGTCAACGCGCTGTGCCCGGGACCGGTCAACACCCCGCTGCTGCGGGAGCTGTTCGCCAAGGACCCGGAGCGCGCCGCGCGCCGCCTGGTGCACATCCCGGTGGGCCGCTTCGCGGAGGCCGAGGAGATCGCCGCCGCCGTGGCCTTCCTCGCCAGCGACGACGCGTCCTTCATCACCGGAGCGGAGTTCCTGGTGGACGGGGGCATCGCGGGTGCGTACGTGACCCCTCTGTGACCGGGTGACTGACGGGAATCTTAAGGGCCGGGCCTTAGGGTGACGCCGTGACCATGACGACCCCGCCCGGCTGGTACCCAGAGCCCGGGCAGACAGGCAACGGGCCCGCTCTGGAGCGCTGGTGGGACGGGACCGCGTGGACCGAGTACACCCGCACGGCCCCGCCCCCCGCCCCGGCGTTCGGCGCCGGGGCGCCGGGCCATCCGCAGTACCCCGGCTACCCCGGCGCGTTCCCCGCCGCCCCCCGCAAGCGGCGCGGCGGTCTGATAGCGATCGCCGTCGTCGCCGCGGTCGTGGTGGCCGGCGCGGTGATCGGAGGCGTCGTCGCCCTCGGCAGGAGCGGCGGCGACGGCGCGGACTCCGCCCGGCCCGCCCCCTCGTTCACGGCCCCCGGGCAGGGCCCGGAGGGCGACGGTCCGGGCGGTGGGGGTCCGGACGGCGGCGGCCCGCAGGACGTGCCCAAGAGCGAGCCCGGCTTCGCCCTGGACGCCGTCGACGGCGTCAGCCTGCCCGTTCCCGACGGCTGGACCGGCTCCACCAGCCGGTACGGGCTCGCGGAGCTCACCGTGGGCGAGTACGCCTGCCCCGGCGACGCCTCGAACACCTGCCTGCGCGGCGGCGTCTTCTCCATGCCCGCCGCGTCGGTGAAGCTGAAATCCACCACCGCCGAGGCCGCGGCCAAGGAGGACATCGCCGGCAACGCCGAGGGGGCCTACGGCGGCAAGGTCTACGGCGACATCACCTCGCACACGCAGCTGCTGTCGAAGAAGGTCACGGTCGCCGGCGAGCAGGGCTACCTGGTGCGCTGGAAGGTCGTCACCGAGAGGGGCGACGACGGCTACGTCCAGTCGCTGGTGTTCCCCTCGCCGTCGGACCCCGACAGGCTCGTCCTGGTCCGCTACGGCTTCGACGTCAACCCCAAGGCGCCCGGCCTCGCGGTGATGGACGAGATCACCAAGGGCATCAAGGCGTCGGGCTCCGGCGGCGGCACCGGCGTGTGACCCCCGTCCCCGCACGAGGGCGCCCCGGTCCGGTCCGTCCGGCCGGGGCGTCCGGGCGTCCGGGTGTCACAGGAACGTCTTGCCCTCGCCGCGGTAGGTCGGCACCGCCCGCACCACCCGGTCGCCCTCGATCAGCTGCAGCGTGTCGAAGCGCTCGCACAGCTCGCCCGCCTTGGCGTGCCGGAACCACACCTTGTCGCCGATGAGCAGGTCGTCGGCGGCCGTCCCGATCAGCGGCGTCTGCACCTCGCCCGGCCCCTCCTGGGGGTCGTAGCGCAGCCCCTGCGGCAGGTGGGGTACCGGCAGCCGGTCCCGGCCCGCCGCGCCCGATGCCGGGTAGCCGCCGCCGAGGACGGTGACGACGCCCACACCCGGGCGGCGCACCACGGGCTGCGCGAACAGCGCCGCCGGACGGCCCCGGAAGGAGGTGTAGTTGTCGAACAGCCGCGGCACGTACAGGCCCGACCCGGCGGCGACCTCCGTCACCGCGTCCTCGGCGGCCGTGCTCTGCACGCTGCCCGTCCCGCCGCCGTTGACGAACTCCAGCCCGGGCGCCACCTCCCGCACCGCCCGGACGACCTCCGCGCGCCGCGCCGCCAGCTCCCGGCGTGCCGTCGCCTGCATCAGCCGCACCGCGCGCGAGCGCAGCGGCCGGCCGCCGACCGAGTCGCCGACCCCGGCCACATGGCCCTCGTACGCCATGATCCCCACCAGCCTGAACCCGGGCCGCCGGGACACCTCGCGGGCCAGCGCGGCCATCTGCTCGGGCTGGTGGAGCGGGGAGCGCAGCGCCCCGATGCGGAGCCGGCCCCCCAGCATCTTCAGCGAGGTGTCCAGCTCCAGGCAGACCCGGACGATCTCGGAGCCGCCCGCGCGCGAGGAGTCGATGAGGTCGAGCTGCGCCGCGTCGTCGACCATGACGGTCACCGCGGCCGCCAGCTTCGGGTCCGCGGCCAGCTCCGCGTAGCCGGAACGATCCGCCGACGGGTACGCCAGCAGGACGTCGTCGAAGCCCGACCGCGCCAGCCACAGCGACTCGGCGAGGGTGAACGACATGATCCCCTCGAAGCCGTCCCGCTCCAGCACCCGCTCCAGGAGCGCGCGGCAGCGGACCGACTTGGACGCCACCCGGATCGGTTTGCCGCCCGCCCTGCGGACCAGGTCGTCCGCGTTGGCGTCGAACGCCTCCAGGTCCACGATCGCCACCGGCGCGTCGAGGTGGGCGGTGGCCCGGTCGTACCGGGCGCGAGCTGCTCCGCGATCAGACATGCGCGAAGCTTGCCAGAATGCCCCTACCGAGCGGTAGGGGCAAGTGATCCGTACTGACGCCTCGTGACGTCGCCGCGCCCAGTAGAGTGACGCCGCAGTCCATCGTGTGAACGGGCCGACCGCCGTGCGGCCGTGAGGGGGCACCGGGTGAGCGCCGGTTTCGACAGCGGGGGAGCGACCCCCCGGCCGAGCTGGTCCCCTCCGCGCCCCATACCGCCGCCCCCGGGCACCGCCCCGCACACCTCCGCCCCGGCTCACTGGGCCGCCTCCGCAGCCGCCGGCCGGGCGTCCGTGCCGTGGGCCGCCGCGGGCCCCGCCGCGACCGGCGAGCCGGAGGGCGGGCTGCCCCAGGAGCTGTACGGTACGACCCCCGCGCCGGCGCCCCCGTACCCGTGGCCCGCAGGCGAGCGGGGCCCCGTCGGCGTCGCCTACCCGGCCGGCCCCGTGCCGCCCTCGGCCGTGCCCGGTGCGCCGCCCGTGCCCGGGCATCCCCCGGCCGCGGCCTGGTCCTCGCCCGTCCCGCCCTCCGCACCGCCGCCGCACCCTCCCCGGCCGCCGCACGCGTCCTCGCACGCCGACCGGGCCCGGCCCCGTACGGCTGCCGCCGCGCTGTGCCTGGTGCTGGGCCTCGGTCTCCTCGCCGGCGCCGGCGCCGGGATGTGGATCAACCACGACCCGGCCGCGCCCACGCCCACGGCGGCGGAGGCGAGCAAGCGCGACTTCGCCCTCGCCCGCGGCCTGTGGCACAGCACGCCCGTCGACACGCTCTTCCCGCCCACCCTGCACGGCAAGGGCCTCGGCCCGGGCGGCGCCGAACGCACCTGGACGCGGATCGGCGTGGCGCCCGCCGGCAACTGCCAGGAGGCCTTCGACCCGCAGCTGGCGAAGGTGCTGCGCCCCGCGGGCTGCGTGAAGCTGCTGCGCGCCACGTACACCGACGCGACGTCGAGCGCCGTGACCACGGTCGGACTGCTCGTCACCAGGGCGGACGCCCCCGCGATGCGCAGACTGCGCGACCGCTGGTCCGCCGAACGCCTGGGCTCCCGCGCGGATCTGATGCCCCGTCCGGTCGCCTTCCCGGGCACCGTCTCGGCCGGCTTCGGCGACCGCCAGCGCGCCAGCTGGACGGTCACGGTCGCCGCCGACCTCCCCGTCGTCGTGTACGCGGTGAGCGGCTTCGCCGACGACCGCGAGATCGCGACCCCGCAGCCCGCCGCCTCGGCCGTCACCGCGGGCGCCACGGCCGCGCCCGCCCAGGCCGGACTCGGCCACGAGGCCGATGCCCTGGCCGATGCCGTCGACGGCCGGGCCCGCCGTGCCGCACGCTCGCTGACCGCCACCCCGACGGGAGGTTCCGGATGAGGCGACTGGCCACCGGGATGGCCGCCGCGGCCCTCGCCCTGCTGCCCGTCGTCCCGGCCCACGCCGACGCCGTACGCGACGCGGACTGGGCGCTGGACGCGCTGCACGCACAGGAGGCCTGGCAGCGGACGAAGGGCGCGGGCGTCACCGTCGCCGTCCTCGACACGGGCGTGGACGGCACCCACCCGGACCTGACCGGGCAGGTCCTCAAGGGCAAGGACATGGTCGGCTTCGGGGCCCGCCGCGGCGACAGCGCCTGGGCCCGGCACGGCACCGGCATGGCCGGGATCATCGCCGGCCACGGCCACGGCCCCGGCGGTTCGGACGGCGTGCTGGGCATCGCCCCGGAGGCCCGGATCCTGCCGGTCCGGGTGATCCTGGAGGACAAGGACCCGCAGCGGAAGAAGGCCCGCACCACGCGCGGCAGCGCCCTCGCCGACGGCATCCGGTGGGCCGCCGACCACGGTGCCGACGTCATCAACCTCTCCCTCGGCGACGACAGCCGCACCGCCCACCCCGAGGCGCAGGAGGACGACGCGATCCAGTACGCCCTCCGCAAGGGCGTGGTCGTCGTCGCCTCCTCGGGGAACGGGGGCGAGCAGGGAAACCGGGCCTCCTACCCCGCGGCGTACCCGGGCGTCATCGCGGTGGCCGCCGTCGACCGCTACGGCTCCCGCGCCGCCTTCTCCACCCGCCGCTGGTACGCGACGGTCGCCGCACCCGGTGTCGACGTCGTGATCGCCGACCCCAACCGCCGCTACTACGAGGGCTGGGGCACCAGCACCGCCTCCGCCTACGTGTCGGGCACCGCCGCACTCGTCCGCTCCGCCTACCCCCGGCTCAGCCCCGCCCAGGTGAAGCGGCTGCTGGAGGAGTCGGCGCGGAACACCCCGGCGGAGGGCCGCGACGACGCCGTCGGGTACGGACTGGTCGACCCCGCGGCGGCGCTGAAGGCGGCGGCGAAGCTCAAGCCCGAGGGCGCCGTGCCGAGCGCCGCCCCCTACGCGCGCAAGTACTTCGGCGCCGGCCCCGACGCGGCGAAGGCGGCCGCGGCCGCCGACGGGGACGCCCTGGGCGACGGCATCGCCGTGGCCTTCGCGATCGCCGGCACCGGACTGGTCGCGGCGGCCGCCCTGTTGTGGCTGCGGCCCCGGCTCACGACGTCCCGGAACGGCGGGCGGCGCGGCTGAACGCGTCCACCGCCGCCCGCGCGGCCCGTTCCACCAGCGTGATGCCCGCGGCCTGGGTCGTACTGCCGCGGGAGACCACGGCGACCAGGTAGGTCCGGCCGCCCGCCCGGACCCGCCCGATGCTGTTGATGTCCCACAGCCCGGTCGTACTCCGTTGCAGCCAGCCGTTCTTGACCTCGAACGAGCCGTCCGCCGCGGTTGGCACGCCCCAGGCCTGCGCGGCCGGGACGCGGCCCATCAGCCGCCGTACGTACGCGCGGGACGTCGCGTCGAGGGCGCCGTCGGTGCCGAACACCCGCTGCAGCAAGGTGAGCTGGTCGGCCGCCGTGGTCTGGGTCAGCCCCCACAGCAGCCCGCTGCCCGCCGTGGTCGAGGTGAGCCCGAGGCGGCGGTTGGCGGCGTCCAGCCCGGGGCCCTGGCCTATCGCCCGCCACAGCGCGGTGGCCGCGGCGTTGTCGCTGTTCTCGATCATCACCTCGGCCCGGGCCTCCTCCTGCGCCGTCAGGTCCCGCCCCGCGTCCTGCGCCTGGAGCAGCAGCGCCGCCAGGATGTCGACCTTGACGATGCTCGCCGTGTCGTACAGCCCGTCCCCGTGCACCGCCCGGGCGCCCGAGGCGGTGTCCAGGACCGCCACGGAGCAGTGCGCCCGCGGGTCCCCCGACACGTCCCGCAGCGCCGTCTCCAGCACCTCGCTCCACACCACCTGGGGCTCCACGCTCGCCTTCACGATCACCACGTTCGCCGCCGCCCCGCCGGTCCCGGCCGCGGTGAGCGCCGCCGTGCGCGGCGGCGACGCCGACCCGTACGTCACCGTGCCGAGGACGGCGCACGCCAGGAAGGCGGTCGCGGTCACACCGCGGACGATGCCGCGCGGGGCGCGGGGGACACGGGCAGTTGCGCCCGCACGGCCGGGACGCCGTGCGGCGGGTTCGTCGGAAGCCATGCCCACGGAAGCTAGGGACCGAAACTGCGCGGTCCGTGAGAGGCGGATGAAGGGGGCGTAAGAAATCCCCGCCCGGCACCCCGGATACCCTCGGGAGGTGGCTCTCAAGAACATCCCCGACCCCGGTTTCTCCGACGACGACGGCACCGCCGACCCCCGGCTCGCGGCGGCGCTCGCCGCCTACGACGCCGACCCGTCGGCCGAACCCGAGGTGCTCGCCGCCCTCCCGGGCGCGCGCTTCCTGGTGCCGGTGGTGGCACTGCTCGGGGAGGTCGAGGAGGGTCCCGGGGGGCTGCGCCGCGAGAAGACCAGCGACATGGCGGTGCCCACCATCCAGGCGGCCGACGGGCGCAGGGCGCTGCCGGCCTTCACCTCCACCGAGGCCCTCGCGCGCTGGCGGCCGGACGCGCGGCCGGTGGCCGTGCCGCTGGGCCAGGCGCTGCAGGCGCTGGCGCACGAGAAGGCCGACACCCTGCTGATCGACATGGCCGGGCCCGTGCCGTACGAGCTGACCGGTGCCGCGCTGCGTGCCGTCGCCTCGGGCCGCGCGGGCGCGGACCCGCTGGCCGACCCGGCGGTCCGTGCGGCCCTGCGGGCCGCGGTGGGCGCGGCGCCGGAGGTGGTCCGCGCGCACCTGGTCCCCTCCGCCGGTTCCGACGGCACGCTGGGACTGGTCCTGGACCCGGGCGCCGACGTGCGTCAGGTGGCCCAACGCGTCTCGACGACGCTCGCGGCGGACGAGGTGCTCCGCGGCGCGCTCGTGCGGGGCATCGAGCTGGCGCTGCTCCCCGCCGACACCAGGCTGCCCGGCGAACCGCTCTTCACGCGCTGACGGCGCCGCCCCACCGGGGGCGACGCCGTCGTGAGCGCGGGGTGCGGGGTGCGGTGCGGGGACTAGCCGTGGACGGGGCCGGTGAACTTCTCGCCCGGGCCCTCGCCCGGCGCGTCGGGGACGACGGACTCCTCGCGGAAGGCGAGCTGCAGCGACTTCAGGCCGTCCCGCAGCGGAGCGGCGTGGTAGGAGCCGATCTCGGTCGCGCCGGCGGTGACCAGGCCGGCCAGCGCGGTGATCAGCTTGCGTGCCTCGTCGAGGTCCTTGTGCCGCTCGCCGTCCTCCGCGAGGCCGAGGTTCACCGCCGCCGCGCTCATCAGGTGCACCGCGACCGTGGTGATCACCTCGACCGCCGGGACGTCCGCGATGTCGCGGGTCAGCGTGTCGAAGTCGGGGCGGTCCGCGGAGGGGGACTCGTGCTGGGGGCTGGCGTCACTCATGCCTCACACGATAGGGCCACGTCGGCCGATTACGGTCTGCGGTCGGACGCTGGTATGCTTGACGATCGACCGGCTGGACACCCCGTGGACGTCATGGAAACGGAGCGTTCCAGCCCACAAGTGGAGGCTCCGATCTCCCACCTTGCCGACTCTTCAAGGGCGGCGGGTCACCGGTCAGGTGCCGTGTCCCCGGACGAGGACAGGGCGCCCGATGCGCCCCGCGGGGAATTCCGCGGCGGTGCTCCCGGTTGTTGGAGCATCCGCCTGTGACCCGTATGGGGCGTTTTTTGACGTCTCCTCACGGGCCGGACCAAGTTTCAGACGTTACGCGGCTGTCAATCCAGTCAGACGCGTGGTGCTACCGAGGAGGCCCCATCAGCGCCGAGCCCCGCATCAACGACCGGATTCGCGTCCCCGAGGTGCGACTCGTCGGTCCCAGTGGCGAGCAGGTCGGCATCGTGCCGCTTGCCAAGGCACTGGAGCTTGCGCAGGAGTACGACCTCGACCTGGTCGAGGTGGCGGCGACCGCGCGCCCGCCGGTCTGCAAGCTCATGGACTACGGCAAGTTCAAGTACGAGTCGGCCATGAAGGCCCGTGAAGCGCGCAAGAACCAGGCGCACACGGTCATCAAGGAGATGAAGCTCCGGCCGAAGATCGATCCGCACGACTATGACACCAAGAAGGGTCATGTCGTCCGGTTCCTCAAGCAGGGCGACAAGGTCAAGATCACGATCATGTTCCGCGGTCGTGAGCAGTCGCGCCCGGAACTGGGCTTCCGACTGCTGCAGCGGCTCGCCGACGACGTCCAGGACCTGGGCTTCGTGGAGTCCTCGCCGAAGCAGGACGGCCGCAACATGATCATGGTTCTCGGTCCGCACAAGAAGAAGACCGAGGCGATGGCCGAAGCCCGCGAGGCGCAGGCCGCCCGCAAGGCCGGTCGCCTGCCGAGGGACCCCGATGATCAGGAGCAGGAGTCGGAGGAGGAGCACGTGCAGGACGCTCCCGCCGACGCCAGCTGACGCCGTCTGACGGCGTTCGCCAGGACCCGGAGTTCCGCTCCGGGTAACGCAATGAAGGACTGACGCTCTCCGTCCGCTCCAGGGCGGACGGGAGGGCCAGCGACGAGGAGACTACGGCGCATGCCGAAGAACAAGACCCACAGCGGTGCGAGCAAGCGATTCAAGATCACCGGCTCCGGCAAGGTGATCCGCGAGCGCGCCGGCAAGCGCCACCTGCTTGAGCACAAGCCGTCGACGAAGACCCGTGCCCTCACCGGCACTGTCGTCCTGGCCAAGCCCGACGCCAAGAAGATCAAGAAGCTTCTCGGCAAGTGACGGCACGCCCCCTTCGACCAGGGGGCGCGATGTTGGACCGGGACCCATTCGTTTTCGGGCCGTGTGAGCACCCCCACGGTCCCTTAGAAGGAGTTATCTAGTGGCACGCGTCAAGCGGGCAGTCAACGCCCAGAAGAAGCGCCGGGCGATCCTCGAGCAGGCCAGCGGTTACCGCGGCCAGCGTTCCCGCCTGTACCGCAAGGCGAAGGAGCAGGTCACCCACTCCCTCGTCTACAACTACAACGACCGCAAGAAGCGCAAGGGCGACTTCCGTCAGCTGTGGATCCAGCGCATCAACGCCGCTGCCCGCGCCAACGGCATCACCTACAACCGCTTCATCCAGGGTCTGAAGGCCGCCAACGTCGAGGTCGACCGCAAGATCCTCGCCGAGCTGGCCGTGAACGACGCCAACGCGTTCGCCGCGCTGGTCGAGGTGGCCCAGAAGGCCCTGCCGAGTGACGTCAACGCCCCCAAGGCGGCCTGACCCACGCTCTTCCGGACCCGCAGGCCGTGTGCCTGCGGGTCCGTGCTGTGTCCCGGAGCGCCGCGCCGCGCGTCCGGCCGGACCCGACCGAAGTGAGTGCACCCCCATGCCCGGCCCCGAGCTGACCTCCCTGCGATCCCCCCGCGTCGTCGCCGCGCGGCGGCTGGCCAAGCGCAGCTTCCGCGGCAAGGAGCGGCGCTTCCTCGCCGAGGGCCCGCAGGCCGTGCGCGAGGCCATGGCGCACCTGGTCGAGGTCTACGTCACGCCCGAGGCCGCCGCCCGGCACGAGGGGATCGTCGCCGCGGCCCACGCCGCCCGGGTGCCCGTGTTCACCGCGACCGACGAGGTCGTCGCGGAGATGTCGGACACCGTCACCCCGCAGGGGATCATCGGCCTGTGCCGCTTCCTGGACACCCCGTTCGAGGAGATCCTGCGCGCCCGGCCCAAGCTCGTCGCCGTCCTGGCCCACGTGCGCGACCCCGGCAACGCCGGCACCGTGCTGCGCTGCGCGGACGCCGCCGGGGCGGAGGCGGTCGTCCTCACCGACGCCTCCGTGGACCTGTACAACCCCAAGGCCGTACGGGCCTCCGTCGGCAGCCTCTTCCATCTGCCGGTCGCCGTCGGCGTCCCCATGGAGGCGGTGGTCGACGGCCTGCGCGGGGCGGGCGTCCGGCTGCTCGCCGCCGACGGCGCGGGGGAGCGCGACCTGGACGCCGAACTGGACGAGGCCACGATGGGCGGCCCCACGGCCTGGATCTTCGGCAACGAGGCCTGGGGTCTGCCGGAGGAGACCCGCGCACTCGCGGACGAAGTGGTGCGCGTCCCCATCCACGGCCGCGCCGAGAGCCTCAACCTCGCCACGGCCGCCGCCGTGTGCCTCTACGCCTCCGCCCGCGCGCAGCGTGCTCCCGGAGGGTGCCGCACCGTAACAATGAGCTAGTAGTGTGACGCCCTCGGGGACCGCCTTGGAGAGGGGGTTACGGGGATGGACGTCAGGACGACCGGCGGCACGCCGCCGAGCGCGCTGGAGGGCTGGCCGACTGTCCTGACCGAACTCGGCATCACGCCCGACGAGCTCCCGGACGGCCTCGTCGTCGCCGACGAGCACGGACTCGTCCTCTGCTTCAACGCCGCCGCCGCCCGGATCACCGCGCTCGACCCCGCCGACGTCCTCGGCCGCCCCCTCGAGCAGGCGCTGCCCCTGGAGGACCTGGACGGACGCCGCTGGTGGCAGCTCACCGACCCGTACGCGGGCCTGGCCACCCGCACCGGGCAGCCCGAGCGCAACCTGCTGCTCCCCGGCGGACGCGAGGTGCTGGTCTCCGCCAGGTACGTCCGCGACCACCCCACCGGCCCGGTGCGCCGACTGGTCGTCGCGCTGCGCGGCACCGAGGCGCGGCGGCGCACCGAGCGCAGCCACGCCGAACTGATCGCCACCGTCGCGCACGAGCTGCGCTCCCCGCTCACCTCCGTCAAGGGCTTCACCGCCACCCTGCTGGCGAAGTGGGAACGCTTCACCGAGGACCAGAAGAAGCTCATGCTGGAGACCGTCCACGCCGACGCCAACCGCGTCACCCGGCTGATCGCCGAGCTGCTCGACATCTCCCGCATCGACTCCGGCCGACTGGAGGTGCGCCGCCAGCCGGTCGACATCGCCGCCGCGGTGCGGCGCCACGTGGACGCCCTCGTCGCCGCAGGACAGCCCGCGGACCGCTTCGCCGTACGGGTGACGGAGTCGCTCCCGTCGCTGTGGGCCGACCCCGACAAGGTCGACCAGATCCTGGGGAACCTGCTGGAAAACGCCGTGCGCCACGGCGAGGGAACTGTCACCATTGACGTAGCACCTTCGTCGTCACCGCGCGAGCGCGGATGGTCCGGAACGGCAGTGACCGTGAGCGACGAGGGCCCCGGCATCCCGGAGGAGTCCATGAACCGCGTCTTCACCCGCTTCTGGCGGGGCAGCAAACGCGGTGGCACGGGCCTGGGCCTCTACATCGTCAAGGGCATCGTCGAGGCCCACGGCGGCACGATCACGGTGGGTCGCGCGCCCGGGAAGGGCGCCCAGTTCCGATTTATCCTGCCCGTCGGGGCGCCGGCCTTCACGGTCTGAGCATCGCGTGGTGATCCACCGGCCCCGACGGGCGTGACCAGCCTTTCCCCGTGGCCCCGATAGACTCGACCCTTGGCATTCAGCGGTCGGGCAGGCAGGTCGGCCACGCCATCACCCACATCGGAACGGGAAGAAATGTCGGCACCGAACAAGTCGTACGACCCTGTCGAGGTCGAGGCACTGAAACCGGAAGAGATCGAGCGCCGGCGCGACGAGGCGCTCGCCGCGATCGCGGAGGCCGCCGACCTTGACGCGCTGCGCGAGGTCAAGGTCGCGCACACCGGGGACCGCTCGCCGCTCGCCCTGGCCAACCGTGAGATCGGCGCACTGCCGCCGCACGCCAAGGCGGACGCGGGCAAGCGCGTCGGCCAGGCCCGCGGCACGGTCAATCAGGCGCTCAAGGCCCGGCAGGAGGTGCTGGAGAGCGAGCGCGACGAGCGTGTGCTGGTCGAGGAGGCGGTGGACGTCACCCTGCCGTACGACCGTGCCCCGCGCGGCGCCCGGCACCCGCTGACCACGCTCTCCGAGCGCATCGAGGACGTCTTCGTGGCCATGGGCTACGAGGTGGCCGAGGGCCCCGAGGTCGAGGCCGAGTGGTTCAACTTCGACGCCCTCAACATCTGGGCGGACCACCCGGCCCGCACCATGCAGGACACGTTCTTCGTCGAGGGCGACAAGCCCGCGGGCTCCGGCCCGGAGGAGAGCGGCGTCGTGCTGCGCACCCACACCTCCCCGGTGCAGATCCGCTCCCTGCTCGACCGCGAGCCGCCGGTCTACGTGATCTGCCCCGGCCGGGTCTACCGCTCCGACGAGCTGGACGCCACCCACACCCCGGTGTTCAACCAGGTCGAGCTGCTCGCCGTCGACGAGGGCCTGACCATGGCCGACCTCAAGGGCACCCTGGACCACATGGTCCAGTCGCTCTTCGGCGAGGACATCACGACCCGGCTCCGCCCGAACTACTTCCCCTTCACCGAGCCGTCCGCCGAGATGGACATGGTCTGCTACGTCTGCCGCGGCGAGTCCGTCGGCAACCCGGACCGTCCCTGCCGCACCTGCGGCAGCGAGGGCTGGATCGAGCTCGGCGGCTGCGGCATGGTCAACCCCCGGGTGCTCACCGCCTGCGGCGTCGACCCGGAGAAGTACAGCGGCTTCGCCTTCGGCTTCGGCATCGAGCGCATGCTGATGTTCCGTCACAACGTCGAGGACATGCGAGACATCGTCGAGGGTGACGTGCGCTTCACCCTTCCGTTCGGGATGGAGATCTGATGCGGGTCCCGCTTTCTTGGCTGCGGGAGTACGTCGACCTGCCCGCCGGCGAGTCCGGCCGCGACGTCCAGGCCAAGCTCATTTCCGCCGGCCTCGAGGTCGAGACCGTCGAGCAGCTCGGCGCCGGGCTCAAGGGCCCGCTGGTCGTCGGCAAGGTGCTCACCATCGAGGAGCTGAGCGGCTTCAAGAAGCCGATCCGCTTCTGCACCGTCGACGTCGGCACCGCGAACGGCACCGGCGAGCCGCAGGAGATCGTCTGCGGCGCGAGCAACTTCGCCGTCGGCGACAAGGTCGTCGTGATCCTTCCCGGTGGCGTGCTGCCCGGTAACTTCGAGATCTCCGCGCGCAAGACCTACGGCCGCAACTCGCACGGCATGATCTGCTCCGCCCGCGAGCTCGGCATGGGCGACGACCACGACGGCATCATCGTGCTGCCGCCGGAGCACGAGGCCGGCACCGACGCCATAGAGCTCCTGGAGCTCGTCGACGAGGTGCTGGACATCGCGGTCACCCCGGACCGCGGCTACTGCCTGTCCATGCGCGGCGTCGCCCGCGAGGCCGCCATCGCCTACGGTCTGCCGCTGCGCGACCCGGCGCTGCTCGACGTGCCCGGCCCGAACTCCTACGGCTACGAGGTGCGGGTCGCCGACCCGGTCGGCTGCGACCGCTTCACCGCGCGCACCGTCACCGGGCTCGACCCGGAGGCCGGCTCGCCGATCTGGCTGCAGCGCAGGCTGCAGAAGGCCGGCATGCGCCCGATCTCGCTCGCCGTGGACGTCACCAACTACGTGATGCTGGAGCTGGGCCAGCCCCTGCACGCCTACGACCGGCACCGCATCGAGGGCGCCATCGGCGTCCGCCGGGCCCAGCCGGGCGAGAAGCTGACCACGCTCGACGGCCAGGTCCGCGTCCTGGACGCCGAGGACCTGGTGATCACCGACAACCGCGGGCCGATCGGCCTGGCCGGGGTCATGGGCGGCGCCAACACCGAGATCGACGACACCGGCGCCTCGACGACCGACGTCGTCATCGAGGCGGCGCACTTCGACCCGGTCGCCATCGCCCGCACCGCGCGCCGCCACAAGCTGTCCTCCGAGGCGTCCAAGCGCTTCGAGCGCGGCGTGGACCCGCAGGCCGCGGCCGCCGCCGCGCAGCGCACCGTCGACCTGCTGGTACTGCTCGCGGGCGGCACCGCCGAGGCGGGCGTCACCGAGGTCATCGCGCCCTCGGCGCCGCACACCCTCACGATCCCCGCCGACCACCCGGACAAGGTGGCGGGCATGGCGTACGGCCGCGAGACCGTGGTGCGCCGGCTGCAGCAGGTCGGCTGCGACGTCTACGGTGCCGACGAGCTGATCGTCACCGTGCCGTCGTGGCGGCCCGACCTGCGCGACCCCAACGACCTCGCCGAGGAGGTCATCCGGCTGGAGGGCTACGAGAACCTGCCCTCCACCCTGCCGAACCTGCCCTCCGGCCGCGGTCTGACCGAGTCGCAGAAGCTGCGCCGCCGGGTCGGCCGGGCGCTCGCCGGGGCCGGCTACGTCGAGGTGCAGAACTACCCGTTCCTCGGCGAGGCCGTCTTCGACCAGCTCGGTCTCGACGCGGACGACCCGCGCCGCATCACCGTCAAGCTGGCCAACCCGCTGTCGGACGAGGAGCCCGCGCTCCGCACGTCCATGCTCCCCGGCCTGCTCGGCGCGCTGCGCCGCAACGTCGGGCGCGGCGCGCACGACCTCGCGCTCTTCGAGACCGGACTGGTCTTCCGCCCCAGCGGCGAGGAGCCCGCGCCGCCGCGGCTGCCGGTCGACCGGCGCCCGACCGACGCCGAGATCGCCGCCCTGGACGCCGCCCTGCCGCGGCAGCCGCGGCGCGTCGCCGTCGTCCTGGCCGGAGCCCGTGAGCAGGCCGGCTGGTGGGGCGAGGGCCGTCCCGCGGGGTCGGCCGACGCGATCGAGGCGGGCCGGATCGTCGCCCGCGAGGCCGGGGTCGAGCTGATCGTCCGCCAGGACCAGCAGGCACCCTTCCACCCCGGCCGCTGTGCCGCGCTCCTCGCGGTCGTCGACGGCGAGGAGGTGCTGGTCGGCAACGCCGGCGAGCTGCACCCCCGGGTGATCAAGGCGCTGCACCTGCCGGAGCGCACCTCCGCCATGGAGCTCGACCTCGACCGCCTGGAGCGGGCCGCCGGCGGCCCGGTCGTCGCGCCCCGTGTGTCCACCTTCCCGGTGGCCACCCAGGACGTCGCCCTGGTCGTGGACGCCTCCGTCCCGGCCGCCGAGGTGGAGGGCGCCCTGCGCTCCGGCGCCGGCGAACTGCTCGAATCGCTGCGGCTGTTCGACATCTTCACCGGTGAGCAGATCGGCGCGGGCAAGAAGTCGCTGGCCTACAGCCTGCGCTTCCGCGCCCCGGACCGTACGCTCACCGCGGAGGAGGCCTCCGCGGCCCGTGACGCCGCCGTCGCCGCCGCGGCGGAGAGCACGGGAGCGGCCCTGCGCGGCGCCTGAGGCGCACGCATGCGGGGCCCTGTGGGGCGCCCCCGGTCCGCCGGGTGCGCCCCACCGGCGTTCCTGCCGGTCACGTAGCCCGATCGGGTGAAATGGCTCCACTGGGTATCCGGTTCGTCGCGCCGAGTCGCCACAATCGATCGCGAACCAGGGCCCACTCGACGCGGGGGCTGTGTCGTCGCCGACCGCGTCAACGGCTTCAGGGGGAGCCCCGAGGCATGATCCGACCCAGGGCAGTGGGCCGCCCGAGCGGCCACAGGGCGCGGGGGCTGGCGCTCCTGTCGTTGCCGGGGCTGTGGGTGGCCGCGGTGCTGGGCCTGGTCTACGCGGTGCCGGGGGGAGTCCAGTGGGTGCCGGCCGTGGTCGCGGCCCCCGTGATCGCCTGCGCCGGGACGGGACGCCGCCGCTGCGTCCTGGCCAGCGGCGCGCTTGCCGTGGCGGCCGTCGCGGTGCCGGACACCGGGCAACGGCTCGGCACCGAGGTCGCCGTCCTCGCCGTCCTCGCCGTCTGCTTCCTGCTCGTCGACCGCAGGGCCCGGCTCGCCGCCGAGCTCGACCGCACCCGGGAGATCGCCCTCGCGGCCCAGCAGGTGCTGCTGCCCCCGCTGCCGCAGCACGTCGACGGCCTCGCGGTGGCCGGCGACCACCTCTCGGCCAGCCGCGGCGCCCGCGTCGGCGGCGACCTGTACGAGGTGCTCGCCACGCCCCACGGGGTGCGCGCGGTCATCGGCGACGTGCGCGGCCACGGTCTCGAGGCCATCGGCACCGTCGCCGCGCTGCTGGGCAGCTTCCGGGAGGCCGCGCACGACGAGCCTGAGCTCGCCGGCGTGCTCCGGCGCCTGGACCGGGCGCTCCACCGGCACCTGCGGGGGCGTTCGCACGCCGCCGAGGAGTTCGTGACCCTGATGCTGCTCGAACTGGGCGAGGACTGCGACGTCCAGGTCATCAACTGCGGCCATCCGCAGCCGTACCTGCTCTGCCCCGGCCGCCCCGGGCACCTGCGCGCCCATCCGCTGGAGGCCGGCGAACCGTTCCCGCCGCTCGGCCTGTTCGACCCCGGTCCCGGTACGAAGGCCGTCCCGTGCGGTGAACTCCTGCCCGGCCAGGCGCTGTTCCTGCACACCGACGGCGTGATGGACGCCCGGGACGCCGCCGGGGAGTTCTTCCCCCTGGTGCCGGCCCTGGAGGGGGCCGCCCAGGCGGCCGCCCGCGGCGGCGTGTTGTGCGCGCGGTCCCTGGTCGACGGGGTGCGGGCATCGTTCCTGCGGCACACGCGGGGGCGGCTCACCGACGACATGGCGCTGCTCGTGCTCCACCGGGACGCCTCCAGGGTGCCCGCCCAGACGGGCGCCGCCCCCACCGCAACCGGGGTTCCCGGAGTGCCGCGCCCTTGATCCGGCCCAATCCTTGGTAAACCTGGGTCGATCCCCGAGCGAAACGCCCATTGCTCGTATACCGGCCAGAACGAGGAGAGGGGCAGGCATGGCAACCTCCACCGTCACCGGAGCCGAACTGTCCACGCCCACGGGAGAACTGATCGCCGTGGTCGGCCCGCCCGGGCCGCAGCGCTCGGCCCTGCAGCTCGCCCTCAACAGCGCACCCTGGAGCCGGGGTCCGTCCGTCACGACGACCGTCATCAGCCGCGGCGCGTGGAGCGAGCTGCGGCGCGTGGCGGCCGCGGGGATCACGGTCGTCGCGGCGTGCGACAGCGCGGTGGCCGCGGATGCGGGGGCGCACCGTGTGGTGCTTCTGCCTCATCCCGATGGGGTTGCCTGACCCCGTGTCGCCGTGTGCGGGTCGTTTGCGCCCCGGGGTGCCCCTTGCGGCCTGTCGTTCGGGTGCGGGTTGTTTGCGCCTGCGGCGGGCGGGGAAACCGCCCGCCGCAGGCGCAAACAACCCGCACACAACAGCCGGCCGCAAGGGGTGACACGGGGCAACCCGGAGGGCGACGTGACTGCGGCCATTGACAAGGCAGTTGGGCAAACGTTGTCATGAGCATATGCCGTCCCTGATCGGGCGTCGGGAGATCCTCGACCATGCCCGGACACAGCTGACCGCCGGTCCGGGTGTACTGCTCCACGGAGCGGCCGGGATCGGCAAGTCCGCCCTGCTCGCGGCGCTGACCGACGAGGTCCCGCCGGGAGGCTCCGTGCTGCGGGCGGTGCCCGTCGAGGAGGACGCCAAGCTGCCCTTCGTGGCGCTGATGGACCTCTTCGCCCGCGTGCCGGAGGAGTACGTCGACGGGCTGACCGCGGGGCCACGGGCCGCGCTGCGGGCGGCGCTGCTGCGGGGGCACGAGCCGGTCGCGACGCAGAGCCGGCTGGCGGTGCGCGACGCGGCCGTCGAGCTGCTGCGGGCGCTCGCGGCGGCCGGCCCCGTGCTGATCGTCGTCGACGACCTGCAGTGGCTCGACGTGCCCAGCGCGGAGGTCCTGTCGCTCGCGCTGCGGCGGCTCCCGCCGGGCGAGGGCGTGCGCTTCCTGGCCGCCGAGCGGGTCGTGGAGGGCGAGGAGCCGCCCGGGTTGCGGTGCTGCCCGCCGGGCACCACCGCGCTGCTCGTGCCTCCGCTGTCCGACGGCGACGTGGCGGAGCTGCTGCTGGACGACACCGGGGCGGAGCTGCCCGAACGCGCCGTGCGGGCCGTCCAGGACACGGCCGCGGGCAATCCGCTGTACGCCCTCGAACTCGGCCGCGCCCTGCTGCGGGACGGTACGCCCTTCGAGGCCGGGGACGTGCTGTCCGTACCGCCGCGGCTGCGCGACCTGCTGCTGGACCGGGTGCGGCTGCTGCCCGCCTCCGCCCGGCAGACGCTGCTGGTCGCCAGCGCCGCGGCCCGCCCCACGCTGCCGCTGCTCGGTGCCGCGGGGATCCCGGACCCGGAGGGCGACCTGGGCACCGCGGAGAGCCTGGGGGTCGCCGCGGCCGACGCCGAAGGAACGATTCGCTTCCAGCACCCGCTGATCCGGGCCGCCGTGTACACCGACGCCCCCGAGCACGGCCGGCGCACCGCGCACAAGCTGCTGTCCCGCGTGGTCCCCGAGCCCGTGGAACAGGCGCGGCACCTGGCCCTGGCCCACCCGCACGCCGATGAGGCCACCGCGGCCACGCTCACCGCCGCCGCCGGGTCCGCGCGCCGCCGCGGCGCCCCCGCCACCGCCGCGGAACTGGCCGCCCTGGCGGTGCGCCGTACCCCCGAGGACCGCCCGGCCGAGCGCGCCGACCGGCTGCTGGCCGCGGCCGAGTACGCCAGCGACGCCGGGCTGCGGGGGGACGCCGACCGGGCCGCGGAGACCGTGCTCGCCGAGGCCGCATCCGCCCGGCAGCGGGTACTGGCCCGGCTGATCATGCTCGGCAACGCCGGTCAGGCGCTCGGCGCCGCGGGCCGCCTCATCTCGGACGGCCTGGTGGAGGCCGAGGGGCATCCCGAGCTGGAGGCCCGGCTGCACCACTGGGCCGCCCTGCGGCACCTCATCTGCGGGCGGCCCGCGCAGGCCTCCGCCCACGCCCGCCGGGCCGCCGACATCGCGGTCCAGGCGGGCGCCGTCGACACCCGCGTGGCCGCCCTGGCGCTGCTCGCCCGGCTGCACGCGCTGCACGGCGAGGCGGGGGCCGCCGAGGCAGCGCTGGGCGAGGCGTTCGGCCTCCCGGTGGCGCCCGACGGGCCCGGCGCCCGCGAACTGGTGCGCACCCGCGCGATCCTGGCCGCCGACGCCGACCGCATCACCGAGGCGGAGGGCGAGGTGGCCGGTCTCCTGGGCAGGACCGGCGAGTACGCCTCGGTCGAGGAGACCGCCGCCACGCTGGTGGCGCTGATCCGCATCCAGGTGCGGTCCGGACGCTGCCGCGAGGCCCTGGACAACGTCGCCCGCTGCGCCGTGCTCCCCGTCAGGGCCGGCAGCGACTCACCGCCGGTGCTGTACGCCGCCGCGCTCGCCGAGACCGCCGGGGGGCGCCTGGAACGCGCGTTGGAGCTCGCCGACCGCACCATCCGGGCCTGCATGACCGACGGGGACCAGCTCTTCCTGCTGCGGGCCCTGGGCGTCCGCGGCCGGGCGCAACTGCTGGCCGGTGGGCGGGAGAACACCGCGGCGGCCGTCGAGACCCTGCGGCAGGTGCGCAGGCTGGGGGAGACGATGGGCATCGCCGACCCGGTGATGCTGCGCTGGTACGGGGACCTGGCCGAGGCGACCGTCATCCTCGGTGACACGGACTCCGCCGCCGAGATCCTGCGCGCGGCGCGCCGCCGCGCCGGGGCCCGGCCCTCCGCCAGCGTGCAGTCCGCCCTGGACCGGGCCGAGGGGCTGCGCGACTGCGTGCTGGGCCGTTCCAAGCGGGGCGTCACCCGCATCCAGGCCGCCGCCGACCGCCTGCGGGGCCGTTCGCTCCCCATCGACCTCGCCCGCACGCTGATCGTGCTGGGTGCCGCCGAGCGCCGTCCGCGGCGGGCGCCGGCGGCCCGGGGCGCCCTGGTCGAGGCCCTGGAGATCAGTTCCGCGGTCGGCGCCGCCCCGGTCGAGGCCCGGGCCAGGGCGGAACTGGCCCGGCTCGACGCGCGGCGGGAGACGACGGCGCGGACGCCGAACTACACGTAGTCGTAGAAGCCGTGGCCGCTCTTGCGGCCCAGCCGGCCAGCGTCGACCATGCGCTGGAGCAGCGGGGGAGCGGCGTACAGCGGCTCCTTGAACTCCTCGTACATCGAGTCGGCGACCGAGGCCACGGTGTCCAGCCCGATCAGGTCGGAGAGCTTGAGCGGGCCCATCGGGTGGGCGCAGCCCATCTCCATGCCGTTGTCGATGTCCTCACGGCTGGCGATGCCGGTCTCGAACATCCGGATCGACGACAGCAGGTACGGGATGAGCAGCGCGTTGACCACGAAGCCCGCGCGGTCCTGGGCCCGGATCGGGTGCTTGCCCAGCACGTCGGTGACGAGCTTCTCGGCGCGCACCAGCGTCTGGCCGTCGGTGGTGAGGGCGGGGATCAGCTCGACGAGCTTCTGCACCGGCGCCGGGTTGAAGAAGTGGATGCCGAGCACCTGCTCCGGGCGGGAGGTCGCCACGGCGAGCTTCACCAGCGGGATGGAGGAGGTGTTCGAGGCCAGGATCGCGTCGCGGCGGGTCACCACCTGGTCGAGCACCTGGAAGATCTCGGTCTTGACCTGCTCGTTCTCGACGACGGCCTCGATGACGAGGTCGCGGTCGGCGAAGTCGCCCAGGTCGGTGGTGAAGGAGAGGCGCTCGAGCGCGGCGTCGCGCTCCTCCTCGGTGATCTTGCCGCGTTCCGCAGCCTTCTGCAGCGAGCTCGTCAGCCGCGTCCGGCCCAGCTCCAGGGCCTCGCCGGTGGTCTCCGCCACCCGGACCTCCAGTCCGGCCCGGGCGCACACCTCGGCGATACCCGCGCCCATCTGGCCACAGCCCACCACACCGACATAACGGATGTCGTCGTTCAACGCCCAGCCTCTCCCTGATCGCGAGATGGAGACCCGGACCGTCGTGAGGTCCGGACCAGCCCGCTCGACATTACACCCGGCCGGCGTACCGGTCCGGGTCCCGGTGCGGCCCGCCCCGGCGGGCCCGGCCGCCCCGTTGACCGGCCCCGACACCGCCGGTGCCGCCCGCGCGCCGGAAGTGGCGCGGGCGCCGCACGGGGCGGGCGGGGCCCGGGGCGCCCCGGACACGCCGGGGTCTGGGGAGGTTGCCGGACGGACCGATTCGGCCCAGTATCAGCGAAATATGAATATGACGGGCGATCAGGGGACAGCCATGCGCCGACTCTCACGCAGGAGCTTCGCCGCGGGCGCCGCCGGGGCACTGGGCACCGTCCTCGCCGCGGGCGAGGTCGCGAGGGCGGCGGAGGGGGCGGCCGGGGCGGTGGCCGCGGCGGCGACGGGCCCGGCCCGGGCCGTGACGGGCGGAGCCGGCGCGACGGGGCAGTTCCGCGGCATGTGGCTGGCGACGGTCGCCAACCGCGACTGGCCCTCGGCCCGCGGGCTGTCGGCCCGTCAGCAGCACGACGAACTGGTCGGCTTCCTCGACCTCGCCGTCGAGCGGCGCCTCAACGCGGTCGTCATGCAGGTCCGGCCGACCGCCGACGCGCTGTGGCCGTCCCCGTACGAGCCCTGGTCGGAGTTCCTGACCGGTGTCCAAGGGCGGGACCCCGGCTGGGACCCGCTCGGCACGGCCGTGGCGGAGGCGCACGCGCGCGGGCTGGAACTGCACGCCTGGTTCAACCCGTTCCGCGTCGCCACCCACGACGACCCGGAACGGCTCTCCCCGGACCACCCGGCCCGGGTCAACCCCGACTGGCTCGTCGCCTACGGCGGCAAGCTCTACTACAACCCGGGGATCCCCCAGGTGCGGCGCTTCGTGCAGGACGCCATGCTCGACGCCGTCCGCCGCTACCCCGTCGACGGGGTGCACTGGGACGACTACTTCTACCCCTATCCGGTCGCCGGCCGGCACTTCGCCGACGACGACGCCTTCGCCCGGTACGGGGAGGGCTTCGACGACCTCGCGTCCTGGCGGCGCGACAACATCGACCTGCTCGTCAGCGAGACCGCCGCCCGCATCCGGGCGCTCCGCCCCGCCACCCGCTTCGGGGTCAGCCCCTTCGCCGTCTGGCGCAACCGCCGCACGGACCCGCGCGGCTCCGACACCCGCGGCGGGGTCCAGACGTACGACGACCTCTACGCCGACACGCGCGGCTGGGTCCGCAAGGGCTGGATCGACTACATCGTCCCGCAGGTGTACTGGCACATCGGCTTCGACGTCGCCGACTACGCCACGCTCGTGCCCTGGTGGGCCCAGGTCGTCGACGGCACCCGCGTCCAGCTCTACATCGGAGAGGCCCTGTACCGCGCGGGCGCCGCGGGCGAGGCCAAGGCCTGGCAGGACCCGGCCGAACTCTCCCGCCACCTCGAACTGGACCGGAACCATCCCCAGGTGCTCGGCAACGTCTTCTTCTCCGCCAAGGAGGTCGCCGCCGACCCCATCGGCGCGATGTCCCGGGTCGTCGCCGACCACTACACGACGCAGGTCCGCACGCCCCGCCCCTGACCAGGGGCGCGGGAGCGTCGAGCGGGACCGCGGCCGCGTGGTGCGACGGCCGCGGTCCGGCACGATCCGGTGCGGAACGGTTCAGCGGGTCGGGGTCGCGCCCCGCCCGTGCTCCACCGTCGAGTCCGGTCCGGGGGACAGGATGCACTCGTGCCCGTCGTCGTACCGGACGCGGTACGGCGGCTCGCCCTCCTGCCCCATGACCTCGACGATCTCGGCCACCTTGTCGTGCTGGCCGACTACCCGCCCGTGCTGCCTGACCCGGTCACCCTTGTTCGCGTGCATCGGTAGACCTCCTGAGAACTCGGCGGTCCGCAGCCTTGCCCCTCCAGTCTAGGTTCGGGCGTCCGCTCCGCACCCTCTGGAACGCGGCCCGGGGCTCAGTCCGGCCGCAGGCCGAGTTCCGCCAGCATGCGCGGGTCGGGGGCGCGCCGGTAACCCGCCCACAGCGGGCCGCCGCAGGTGTGCAGCACCGCGTCGACCGCCGCGGCGAAGGGCTCGCGCGGGCCGCCGCGGACGAGATCCCGGTAACCGCCGAGCAGGAGCCCCGCGAGCTCGGGCTCGGCCTCGCGCAGCCGGCGGGGCAGCCACTTGCCGCCACCGCGCCAGTGGCCGCGCGTAGCGAGCAGCAGCTCGGCGGCGCGGTCCAGCAGGGCAGCGGCCACCGCGAGGAGCTCCTCCTCGTCCCGGGCGCCGAGGAGGTCGTCGCGCAGGTCGGTGACGGCGTAGCGCCGGTGGTCGCGCTCGGCGTCCGGGACGGCGGGCGGCCCGGCGGCGAGGATGCGCTCCGCCGTGTCGCGCAGCCGGGCGGCGGTGCCGTCGCGGTCGAGCAGGACGACGCCCCGCGCGCACATGAACGCCATCGTGCCGCTGCCGCGGTCGCGGTCCCACCCCATGAAGGCACGCAGCGACTCGGTGGTGTGCACGAAGAGCTCGACCGGCCAGGAGCCCCAGGTGAACGATTCCGCGTGGCACCCGGCGGGCGGATCGAGGACGACGACCACGTCCAGGTCGGACGTCGCCGTCCCCTCACCGCGGGCCGTGGACCCGCCCAGGAAGCCCGCGAGGGCGTCGGGGAAGCGTTCTGCGAGCAGGGCGCGGGCCGCGCCGACCGGATCGTCCATGGTCGGACCCTACGCGCCGCTCGCCACGGGGTTCAGAACGGGTAGTGCGCCTGCTGCGTGGCCAGGGTGACCCAGCGGGTGTTGGAGAACGCCTCCAGGCCCCAGCGGCCGCCGAAGCGGCCGTAGCCGGAGGCCTTGAAGCCGCCGAACGGCGCCTGCGGTTCGTCCGCCACGGACTGGTCGTTGACGTGCACGATGCCGGTGCGCAGCCGGCGGGCGACGGCGAGCCCGTGGGTGCCGTTCTCCGTGATGACGCCCGCGGTCAGACCGTGGTCGGTGTCGTTGGCCAGGGCCACGGCCTCGTCGTCGTCGGCGAAGGAGGCCACGGTGACGACGGGGCCGAAGGCTTCCCCGTAGTAGACCTCCGCGTCCTTGGGCACGTCCCGCAGCACGGTGGCCGGGTGCACCGCGCCGTCCGGCTCACCGCCGCCGGTCAGCACGGTGGCGCCCTTGGCGACCGCGTCCCGCACCAGCTCCGCGACGCGCCGCGCGGAGGCGGAGCTCACCAGCGGGCCGATCACGGTGTGCGGGTGCGAGGGGTCGCCCGAGGGCAGCGTGCCGACCTTGGCGGCGAACTTGGCCGTGAACTCCTCGGCGAGGCTCTCGTGGACGAGGATCCGGTCGCCGGACATGCAGATCTGCCCGGAGTTGAGGAAGACGCCGAAGACGGCGGCGTCGACGGCGTAGTCCACGTCGGCGTCGTCCAGCACGACGATCGCGTTCTTGCCGCCGAGCTCCAGCACGGCGGGCTTGAGGTGGCGCGCGGCATGGGTGCCGATGATCCGCCCGACCTCGGTCGACCCGGTGAAGTTGACGATGCGGACCCTCGGGTCGGCGATGAGGGCCTCGGCGACCTCCGCCGCGTCCTCACGGGCGTTGGTCACCACGTTCAGCACGCCGTCGGGCAGCCCGGCCTCGCGCAGCACGTCCGCGACGAACAGGCCGCAGGCCACCGGGGCGTCCTCGCTCGGCTTCACCACCACCGTGTTGCCCGCCGCCAGCGGCGCGGCGACCGCGCGGACACCCAGGATGACCGGGGCGTTCCACGGCGCGAAGGCGCCCACGACGCCGACCGGTTCGCGTACCGCCATGCCGAGGACGCCCTCCTCCTGCGCGCTGAGCACCTCACCGCGCGGCGCGGTGATGGCGGCGGCCACCTCGCGCAGGATGTTGGCGGCCAGCCCGACGTTGAAGTACGCCCAGGGGCGCGTGCCGCCGGCCTCGTGCGCCATGATCTCGGCAGCCTGCTCGGTGCGGGCCTCCAGCAGGTCGGCCGCGGTCAGGAAGATCTTGCGCCGTGCGAACGGGCTGAGCGCCGCCCACTCCGGGAACGCGGCCTCGGCCGCGTCCACCGCCCGGGTGATGTCCTCGGCACCCCCGGCGGCCACGGTCGCGTACACCTCCCCGGTGAAGGGGCTCACGTCCTCGGCCGTGCGTCCGGAGACGGCCGGGACGTCCTTGCCGCCGATCAGCAGTTCGCGGGTGATGGTCATGGCAGCCCCTGTCTGGCACGCGAACGCCTTCGTTCGCACAGTGAACTATCGTTCATTGAACGTTTGAGCACTGAGTCTGCGACGCACCCACCGCGCTGTCAACGGACCGGAACGCGCTTTGTGGAGGTGGCGGGAGCCAGCCCGCGCCGGGGTCCGGCCTTCGCTCCGCGAGGCGACGGTGGCCTGCGCCCGGTCCGCCGGAAGGCCGGGACGGCGCTCGGGCCGCGGCTCCCGAAGATCGGTCCCCGGCGCGTCGTGAACCCGCCGTCGGGGGAGACGGCATCTGCGGGGAGGTGGCCGCCGCCCGGCGAGCGCTCACGGCGCGGCGCGCCGGGGAGAGCGCGAAGCGGCGCTGCACCGTGAAGCTGACGGACTCGGGATCATCGGTCGCCCAGTGCGATGACGACGAGGGGGAACGGGGCCGGCAAGTAGCCGCGCGCGGGGGGCAACCGGCGGCTGCACCGGCCGGCCGCCTGGCAGACGGCGCGGGTACCCCCAGCGGTGCCCAAGCCGCCGGCGGGTCCGGGTGGCGAGCCGGAACGACGCCGCCCCGCGCGGTGGGCGCGGGGCGGCGTACGGCGGCGAGAGGGGGACGTCAGGCGTCGGCGCCGCCGGCGCGCTCCGCGTCGCGCTCCTTGAGGCGGGCGGCCTCCTTGCGGACCTCGGCCTGGGTGGCGCGCTCCTTCTGCAGCCACTCGGGCTCTTCCTGCTTCAGGGCCTCGATCTGCTCCGTGGTGAGCGCCTCGGTGACCCCGCCGCGGGCGAGGCCGGAGTTGGAGATGCCCAGCTTCGCCGCCACCACCGGGCGCGGGTGCGGGCCGTTGCGGCGCAGCTCCCGGAGCCACTCGGGCGGGTCGGCCTGCAGCGCGTTCAGCTCGTCGCGCGACACGACGCCCTCCCGGAACTCGGCGGGGGTGGCCTCGAGGTACACACCCAGCTTCTTCGCCGCCGTGGCGGGCTTCATGGTCTGGGCGGATTGGTGCGACGTCATGCCTCAAGGATATCGATCGCGGGAGCGGTCCCCGACCGGTGCCGGGGTAGCCTGGCGGGATGACCGGCTCGGAAGCTCCCCCCTCGTTCCGCCTCGCCTACGTCCCGGGCGTGACCCCCGCCAAATGGGTGCGGATCTGGCAGGAGCGGCTGCCGGACGTCCCGCTCGAGCTCGTCATGGTCACGGCCGCCGAGGTCCCCGGGATGCTCCGCGGCCTCGACGCGGACGCGGGCTTCGTACGGCTGCCGATCGACCGGACGGACCTCAGCGCCATCCCCCTCTACACGGAGACGACGGTCGTCGTCGTCCCCAAGGACCACCTCGTGGCGGCCGCCGAGGAGGTGTCGCTGGCGGACCTGGCCGACGACGTGGTGTTCCACCCCCTCGACGACACCCTGGACTGGGAGCAACTCCCCGGGCGGCCCGCGATCGAGCGCCCGGCCACGACCGATGACGCCGTCGAGCTCGTCGCGGCGGGCGTGGGGGTGCTGGTCGTGCCCCAGTCGCTGGCGCGCCTGCACCACCGCCGTGACCTCACCTACCGCACGGTGGTCGACGCCCCGCAGTCGCGGGTGGCCCTGTCGTGGCGCGAGGACACCACGACCGACCGGGTCGAGGACTTCATCGGCATCGTGCGCGGCCGCACCGTCAACAGCACCCGCGGCCGCACCCAGGCCCAGGCCCAGCCGCAGCCGAAGAAACAGCGCCCCGAGGAGGGGGCGGCGCGGCGCAAGCCCGCAGCGGGCAGGTCGTCCGGCCGTACGTCCGCCAAGACCCCCCGCCCCGCGAAGCGCGGCAAGCCCCGCCGCCGCTCGTAGACGGGGTGAGGGCACGCGGCCGCCACCGGCCGGAAGTCCGGACGCCGACCGGGCCGCCGACCACGCCGACCAGCCCCACCCCGAGAGCCAGGTCGGCCCCGTCCCAGGGGCGCCGCGACGCGCCCGGGGGCCGGACGATCATGTGACTCCTCGCTGTCCGGCTCCCGCGCCGGCACCGGGAATCGACAAGTAGCCGTACTGGGAGGGCGGGTGTCCGGCGTGAGACCCCGGCCCCGGCACTGACTCTCGACAGCCGCGCAGCGAATCCACCGTCTCGCTGTGCATCTGCATGCGGCAAGTCTGGCGCAGGGTCCCGTGCGCGCGTGTACGGGACGGGGAGCCTGACCGGTTGCGAGGTCCACCTCTTTCACCGTCCACCCGAGACCGTCGATCCGAAGGACGACGCCCACGGCCAGATCGATCAGCGCCTCGCGGCGGCGGTTCACGCTGTCGAGCCGGCAGTCACGAGTGCCCGCCAGGTCGGTCTGGTCCGCCGCCGTATGGCAACGGCGAAGGGCCGCATCCCGCCCCCGGACCACCGAGTGGGAGTACGGCCCTTCGGGACGTCGGTCTGGCTGGGTCAAGGGCCTACTGGCCGAGGACGACGTCGGACGGGCCGTTGTAGGCGTTCATGTGAGTGATCAGCCCGGACTCATCGAACTCCATGACATCTACCGACCGGACCTCGACGGGTGCGCCGTCGACGACGGCCCTGACAGTGAAGGCCATTGCTGCCGCGGAGCCGTGCGACGTACGGATCGGGGTGTCCAAGGTGAACGTCGACCCTACGGGCACCTGGTCGAACATCTTGGGCAGGCGCTCGGCGGCATCGGCGACGCCTGTGCCGACAGGGTCCTCCAGCGTGGCGCCGTCCGCGAACAAGGCGACAGCGCTGGCGACGTCGTGGTTGTTGAGCGCGTCCAGATACCTCTGCAGGGCAGCGCGCATGTGCTCTTCGGTGGGCATGGTGCCTCTTCCTAGGACTCGTGTTGTCAAGTGCGAGTGAGCCTCGCCTTCAGCATTCTAACCGAGATACAAATCTTGTTTGCAGACTCGAGTCGTAATGCCTATGCTGACACTCAGCGTCAAGTTAGGTTGCTGGTGTCGCTCAGGGTGTCCAGATCAGGGCAGCGAGAGCTATGGCGATACCTGCCACGTCGCGGACGCGGCGAGGAATCCGGACGGCAGCACCTGGCACGAAGATGCCCGCTCGTCGCCAGTGCGACGGCCGCGCAGGCAGTCACATCGGCAGCAGAGCCGCGTCGTGCACTTCCTCAACCTCCGGCACGTTGCCGGGATCACAACAGGAGAACCAACCATGCTCGAAGGATTCGAACACGCCTACGCCGAGGTCAACGGAACCCGTCTTCACTACGTCATCGGCGGTGAAGGCGAACCTCTCGTCCTCATGGAGGGATGGCCCCGTACGACCCACGCTCTTCGCGGGGTCATGGCCCCGCTGGCCCGGCACTTCCGTGTCATCGCGGTGGACATCCGGGGGATGGGCGAATCGGACAAGCCCGCCGACGGCTACGACAAGAAGAACATGGCCAAGGACGTCTACGAACTGGTCCGCAGCCTGGGATACGAGCGGGTCAACATAGCCGGCGGAGACATGGGCTCAACCGTCGCCTACAGCTTCGCTGCCAACCACCCCGAGGCCACCAGGAAGCTGGCCGTCTGGGAAGGTGCCACCTTTACTTCTGCCCACCTCGGGATCCCCGCGTTCCCCCAGCCGGGCGGATGGAACACCTGGTGGTACTCGCTGAGCCACATCGACGACCTGCCCGCGAAGCTCCTCGCCGGACGGTTCCGGCACGTGATCGACTGGGCCATCGACCACTTCGCGGTCCACCCCGAGAAGATCAGCGAGGAGGACCGCGCCATCTACGCGGCGGCCTACGACGACCCCGACGCGATCAGGGCGGGTTTCGCCTGGTACGGCGCGATCCACCAGGACCTGGCCGACAACGAGACCTACTCCAAGCTCACCATGCCTGTCCTGGCGCTCGGCGGCCCGCTCGTCATCGGCGCCATCGAGGGAGCGGTGAAGGAACTCGCGATCGACACCCGCTTCGTCACTGTCCAGGACACCGGTCACTACATGGCGGAGGAGCAGCCCGAAACCCTTGCTGCCGAACTCCACGAGTTCTTCGCCTGACAGCCGTTCCTACCCGAGGACGCCCGGCATCACGGTGCCCGCAGGGATCAGGTACGTCGCCGAGAAGCGCTCCGATGGTCCGCGTCCATCCAACCAGGAGTGTGCCGTGCAGACCCCAGTCGCTGCCCACAAGACGCCGCGGCCGCGTGCCGACGCGCTGCGCAATCGGGAGCGGATCGTCACTGCGGCCCGGGAGATGTTCGTCGAGTACGGCCCCGACGTGCCGCTGGATGAGATCGCCCGTCGGGCCGGTGTCGGCAATGCCACCCTGTACCGGAACTTTTCCGACCGTGACGCGCTCGTGCGCCAGCTCATCCACTCCGTCATGGACCGCACGATCAAAGCTGCCCAGATCGCACTCGAGCAGGACAGTGACCCGTTCACCGCTCTGGAACGCTTCGTGCACACCGTTGCCGCGGAACGGATCAGCGCGCTGTGTCCGATGATCGCCAGAAGGTTCGACCAGCACCATTCTGGTCCGGAAGCGGTGGCGCAGCAGGTTGAGCTGCTTGTCTCCGAGGTCATGGACCGTGCCCGGGCGGCCGGACAGCTACGGCCAGATGTCGGTGTAGGTGACCTCATGATCGCGATCGCCCAGCTGAGCCGCCCGCCGGCCGGTACGCAGTGTCTCGGCATCGACCGTGTCATGCACCGCCATCTGCAGATGTTCCTGGACGGTCTGCGAACCCCAGCCCAGTCCGTCCTGCCGGGCGCGACCGTCGCTCTGGAGGATCTGCGGCACCCCTGAGCACAGGCCAATGGGTCGGGGGCCGCGCCACGGTCCCTCTCCCGGACATCCAACCGCGCTTCCCGAGGGATGCTGCGGCCACCCGAGCTCTCGGCCCTTCGCACGCCCGCACCTGCGCCCAAGGCTCACGCGGTGCACACCCGCCCCTTCCAGCTCCAGCAGCTTCTTTCCGCAACGAAGTCCCGAAGTGGATACTCCCATGTCACATGCAGTTACCAAGGCTCCTCGAGCCGCCGCGCAGAGCGGCAGTGACGCCAACCGCTGGAAGGCGCTGATCTTCATCGCGCTCGCCCAGCTGATGGTCATCCTCGACGCCACGATCGTGAACATCGCGCTGCCCTCAGCCCAGGGCGACCTGGGGATATCGGACGGCAACCGGCAGTGGGTCATCACGGCCTACGCTCTTGCCTTCGGCGGCCTGCTCCTCTTTGGCGGCCGTATCGCCGACCTGTGGGGCCGCAAGCGCGCCTTCGTGTTCGGCCTGATCGGCTTCGCCCTCGCCTCCGTGCTTGGCGGGGCGGCTACGTCGGGCCCGATGATGTTCGGCGCTCGTGCTCTGCAGGGCGTCTTCGGCGCCCTGCTCGCCCCCGCCGCGCTCTCCCTGCTCTCAGTGATGTTCACCGACACCAAGGAGCGTGCCAAGGCGTTCGGTATCTTCGGCGCCATCTCCGGTGGCGGCAGCGCGGTCGGCCTGCTCCTCGGCGGTCTCCTCACGGAGTACCTGGACTGGCGCTGGACGTTCTTCGTCAACGTCCCCTTCGCCGTCGTCGCCTGCGCAGGTGCCTACTTCGTCATCAGTGAGCCCGAGGGCGGCAGTAACCGCTCCCCTCTGGACATACCTGGTGTCGTCCTTTCTGCCCTTGGCCTGGTCTCCCTCGTCTATGGCTTCACCCGTGCCGAGTCCGCCGGTTGGGGCGATGCTGTCACCATCTCGATGTTCGTCGCGGCCCTGGTGCTGCTGAGCACTTTCACGCTGATCGAGTCCAAGGTCAGGGCGCCACTGCTGCCACTGCGCGTGGTCACTGACCGCAACCGGGGTGCCGTCTACATCTCGCTCGGCCTCGCTGTCATCGGCCTGTTCGGCCTGTCCCTCTTCCTGACCTACTACCTGCAGGTCGTGAAGGGCTACACCCCGATCAAGACTGGTTTCGCGTTCATCCCCATGGTGGCCGGCATGATCACGGGTTCGACCCAAATCGGTGCCCGCCTGATGACCCGCGTCCGGCCCCGTCTGCTCATGGGCCCCGGCTTCCTGGTCGCCGGCATCGGCATGCTGCTGCTCACCCAGTTGGAGATCGGATCGACGTACGCCGCTCTGCTGCTGCCTGCGACAGTCTTGCTCGGCGTCGGCATTGGTACAGCGTTCATGCCCGCCATGTCTCTCGCCACACAGGGCATCCAGCCTCAAGACGCCGGTGTCGCCTCCGCCATGGTCAACACCTCGCAGCAGGTTGGCGGCGCGATCGGCACAGCCCTGCTGAACACGATCGCCGCTTCCGCAACGACATCGTTCGTCAAGGACCACGCTGCCAACGCAACCTCAAAACCGCAGGCGCAACTGGTCCGGCTCCAGGGCATGGTGCACGGCTACACCTCGGCGATCTGGTTTGCCGTCGGCATCCTGGCGCTCGCCTCACTGATCGCCTTCGCTTTCGTCAATGCCAACCGTCCGGGCTCTGCCTCGGCTTCTTCCGGTGACGGCGAGGACGCGCAGGACCGGCACGTGGTGCCGGTCGTCGCGCACTGACCACCGGCCACTGGCTCAGCGGAGCCCGAACGGCCGGCATCCATTTCGTTGCGCTGTCGGCCCTCGGTGAAGACTTCCATTCCGTGGAGTAGTGAGCATGACCCCCACGCTCAGCTCAGCTGCTGCAGAGCTGACGGTGAAGGGCCAGGGCGGCCCGAAAGGGAATCCTGAGTTCGCGCAGGCCACGCTTTTTGGTCATGCCGCCAGCACAGCGCATATGGAGACGCTCACCGTGATGACGATCGGCGAACTTTCCGAAAAAGCAGGAGTTACGCCACGCATGCTCCGCTATTACGAACAGCAAGGGCTGCTCACTCCGGGGCGTGGAAGCAACAGCTACCGGCTGTACGAGGATACGGCCGTGGAGCTGGTAGTACAGATACGCGAGCTCATTGAGTCAGGACTTCCGTCGCGTCTTCTGCGCACCGTGCTGCCCTGGCTCGGAAACCAGGATTGCGATACTCAGGTCACCTGCGGTGCCCTCGGCCACGAAGAGTTTGACGCGCTGCGTGAGCACATCCGCAGCATAGACCGCCGCATCGAGGTGCTGTCACGCAACCGCACCGCCATCAGGGACTATCTCCGCCTCATGAGCGCGGACACGCACGGTGACGGACGTCACAGCGGTCAAACTTGACCTTGACACTAGCGTCAATCTTTAGCCTCCAATGAGTACGCGTAAGCCATTTGAATTCCATAAGGAGATATCGTCATGCCCAAGGCATTGACAGGACGGACCGCGCTCGTGACCGGAGGGTCGCGCGGTATCGGTGCCGAGATCGCCCGTGGCCTGGCGCGCGAGGGGGCAAGTGTTGCCATCACTTACCGAAAGTCGCGCGAGCAGGCCGAAGAGGTCGTCGCCGAACTGGTTGCCCTGGGGGTGAAGGCATTCGCTCTGCAGACGGACCAGTCCGCTCCACAGGAAGCAGCAGCCGCCGTCCACCAGGCCGCCGAGCAGTTCGGCGGACGAATTGACGTCCTGGTGAACTCCGCCGGAATCGCCGTCACCGGCGGAGTCGGCCAGCTGGACGACCTCGAAGGAATCCAGCAGATGATGGCCACCAACATCATGGGAACCATAGCCACGACGCACACCGCGGCTCGCTACCTGTCCGACGGCGGGCGGGTCATCTTGCTGGGAAGCATCGTCGCCCACCGGATCGCCGTTCCTGGCGCTGCGGAGTACGCCGCCAGCAAGGCCGCGATCGACCAGCTGGGGCGCGGGTGGGCGCGTGACTTCGGCCCGCGCGGCATCACCGTCAACGTCATTCAGCCCGGAGCGACCGACACCGACATGAATCCTGCGGACGGCCCGTTCGCCGCAGCCCAGGTGGCAATGACGCCCCTCGGCCGCTTCGGTACGACCGACGACATCGCCAAGGCGGTCGTCTTCCTCGCGAGCGAGAACGCCGCGTTCATCACGGGCGCGCGATTGACCGTCGACGGCGGAGCCAGCATCTAGCCCAGGAGCAGCAATACCAGCGCGCGGGGCTCCGGGGCCAAAGAGACGGCCCATGGCACCGGAGTCCCGCCGTAGCCGAGTCTGTCCGTACATCCGTCCTCGGCCTGCTCCAGGCCCAGCGCGACCACTTCGGCGCCCACACCTACCGGTGCACCGACCGCCCCGGCAGCCACCGCACCCGCTGGGACACCGATCGGCTCGAACCGGTCAGCGAGTAGCAGCAGCCTGGCGCCGACGGCCGTCGCTGACGCGAGCGTGCTCGCGACGGATCCGGCCGCACGCGGCAGCCACCCCCGCAGGTGCCACGGTGACCCATCGGTCTTGGCCTGCTTCCCGATGGCCTTGGCCCGGTGCACAGCAACATCCCAACGTCCCACGAGGGCCACTCCGCGAGGTGGCCTCCCGGACCCGGGGCCGCATGAGCGGAGTCGGCCCCGATCGCGCTCATCCCGTGGGGACGAGGATGCGGCGCGACCCCGGGTCCGGCGGCCGGAAGACCCCGCGCCGCCGGACCCTGGGACAGTCGGCGAATCCGGGCCCGCGACTGCACTCCGCGGCCGACCGACCAGGCCCGGCCCGGTCACCGGAAAGCGCAACACCAACTACTCGCACTGCAGCGAGCTGAGCGCGTCCGACATGCCACGGCCCGCACGCTCTCGTAGTCCGTCAACAGCACGCTGACGTGCAGGAAGGCACACGCCGTGGGACACACGGAGCGCACCGCGCATCAGTGCGCCGCTGTCAGCTTGGGCCTGATGCGCAGCTTCGAGCTGCTCGGAAAACGATGGAACGGGCTGATCATGGCGGCACTCATGCAGCACCCTGCACGCTTCGCTGCGTTGCGTCGTTCGATCCCCGGCATCAGCGAGCGCATGCTCTCCGACCGGCTCACCGAGCTCGGCGAGGCGGGCTTGCTCGTCCGCGAGGTCGACCCGGGTCCCCCGCTACGCGTGAGTTATCGACTTACCCAGGCCGGCGAAGCACTCCGACCGGTCCTTGGGGAACTGTGCTCCTGGGCGAAGAACTATCTGTCCGACGACGGGGACGCCACCCGCGCCGACAGCGAACCGGCCCTTTGCTGCTGACCGACGCGACAACAAAGCGCCGCTCTCGCAGCGATGCGCCACGTCCCGGTCCTCCGACGCCGTGGAAGCGCCGGCACCCGCGCCGTGCCCGGCAACGGCGGCCGCGGTGTCTATGGCGGCCGACCTGCTGCGAGGTGTTGACCACCGCGGAGGCGACGCCGGCGTCACGCGGCTTGCTGGGAAGCGGTCACTTCACAGTGTCACGCGGAGGTAAGTGCTGCGAAGGCGTCATCGGTGAGGGTGTCGAGCGCGACTCGTGTGTCGACGTCGACCCATTGCTCCAACGCGACCGTCACGCACTCCATAGCTGCCGCAACACGCACGTGCGCGGCCAGGGGGGACATGCCCTCGGAGGCGGAACGCTCGACGAGTACTTCTGCCAGGGCGGGGCGCCAGCCGAGCTGCTTCTCGCGGAGGCGGGCAACGAGCGCGGGTGTGTTCTGTACCAGGCGCAGCAGCGCGAGTGTGTCCTCGGGGTCCTTGTCGAAGTACTTGATGGCGGGATCGACAGCCCGCCGTAGCGATGTCCAGCTGTCCTCGTCGGCGGGCCGGGTCCGCAGGGCGTCGGCCATCTGGTCGCCGAGGGGATCGAAGCCGCTGAGGACGACCTCCTCCTTGCTGCCGAAGTAGCGGAGGAAGGTGCTGCGGGACACCCCGGCCGCCGCGGCCAGGTCGTCGAAGGTCACCTTCTCAAAGGATTCGCGGTGGAACAGTCGGAACGCCACCTGGGCAAGCTCGCTACGAACGGCATTGCGCGCGATGTCCCGTGTCTTTGCCCGCGTCGTATCCATCCCACGATTGTACTTCACAACGGCCACTCGCTTGCCAGACTGGATCCTGGTGGCTGATCTGATGCTTAGTTGCAGTTGTGGACATGGGTTTTGCCTGTGCATTTGCGGTTGCCTGTTTGCGGGTGACGCCCGCGCCTTCCCGGGACCCCTCAGTGAACAGGATGGAACAGCCTCAACGGCAAGAGCTCTCGCAACCGGCTGCGGAGCGGCTCCCGCGGAGGCGCGGCGGCACACCGGCCTTCGCCGACGCGTACGAAGGACACAGTTCGGAGAGCGCTGCTTCATCCGTCAAGCAGTTCCGGGCGATCGCGTCCCGGTTCGGCAAACACGGCAGAGGGGTTCCGCGAACGGATGTGTCGACTCCTTGATACTGAGTTGCAAGATGGCTATTGGGTGGCATGCTTGCAAGTGAGTGGCTGCCGCGGGCTAAAATCGTCACGTGAACACGACACGGGACATCGCGCGCAACGCTGTTCGCCTCGAGCTGGCCGAGGTGGCGATCGGCTTGTTCTGCAGCCGCGGCTTCGAGCAGGCCACGTTCGACGATCTGGCTGTGGTGGCCGGCGTGTCCCGCAGCACCTTTCTGCGCTACTTCGGGACCAAGGAGGACGTCGTCCTCAGCGTCCTGGACCCCTTGGGCGATCTGATGTCCGAGGAATTGCGTTCGCGGCCCGCCGGCGAAGAGGAGTGGACGTCGCTGCGACGGGCCGTCGATCCCGCCATCGAGTACTTCTCCGGCAACCCCGCCGACAGTCTCGTGCTGCTTCGACTCACTCAGACCACACCTTCCCTGGCCGGTCGTCTGTGCGAGAAGCAGGCCAACTGGCGCCCCGCCCTGGCGGAGATCCTTGCCGCACGCACCTCCCCAGGGAACTCGACGCTCCTGGCCTCACACGTGCGCGCGGCAGCCGCCCTGCACTGCCTGGGCATCGCGGCAGAGCATTGGACCAACGCCGAAGCACGCCTCCCCCTCGGAACCCTCGTCGATCAAGCCTTCGCCACCTTCACTGCTCCGCGCCCTGCCACGGCGTGAACTCTCGTGACGCCGCAACGTTGCCGTGCAGGCGACGAGGGGGTCATGGCTTCGGGCGATCGTACTGGCCGAGACGGATCCCGGTAGGCGCCTAGTCGGGGGGTCTCTCGTTGATGGGTGATCAGCGGATCGGATGTACCCGTCCGGTTGGTGTTCACTAATGCGATGTGGGACCGGATTGAGAGCCGCTGATGCCGGCCGTTCCGCTCCGTGGCCAACAGCGGGCCGACCACCGCCGGACCGTGGATGCCATCGCGTAGGAGTACCGCACCTGGTCACCCCGGCGGGAGCTCCCAGAATGGCGCGGACCCTTTCGGAGCGTGCACAAACGCCTGATCAGATCGGCCATGGACGGCACGTGGGCACGGGTCCTCACGGCGGTCCTTGCCAGTGGCCGACGCCGATGACGACGTGGGCTGGACAGTCTCGGCGGGCCAAGAACCCGCCCCGCGGTCGTCCGTGCGGATCGTGCCTGCTCTTGCCCACCGTGCAGTCATTCCGCGGCCCGCCGACCATGTCGGGCATCGCCTGCGGCGAGGCCGCGCCGGAGGCCGCCCGCCCGGCTCGCTCACCGTGTCCCCAAAAGTCGTTGAGGGTCTCGATCCGCCGACTGCGCAGGCCAACGATCAGCTCACTGTCGAGTCGTCCTCGCGGTGCCCGGGAGCACCGCGAGGACAAATCCGGTTGTCAGCCGAAGAACTTCTGCAGTTCGGCGGCGAGCGCCTCCGGCTGCTCCTCGGCCAGGTAGTGGCCAGTGTCCTCGATGGTGACGAAGCGGGTGTCGGTGGCCCTGGCCCGCACTGCCCCCTCGATGGCGCCGATGACAAGCGGGCCGCCCAGTCCGAGGACGGGCATGGTCAGCTTCGGGTAGGTTTCGCCGTCGGCGAGATCCTGATGGATCGCGGCGTACGTGGCGAAGGACGCCCTCACCGCTTCGGGGTCGTCGTACGCCGCCGCGTAAATGGCGCGGTCCTCTTCGCTGATCTTCTCCGGGTGGACCGCGAAGTGGTCGATGGCCCAGTCGATCACGTGCCGGAACCGCCCCGCGAGGAGCTTCGCGGGCAGGTCCTCGACGTGGCTCAGCGAGTACCACCAGGCGTTCCATCCACCCGGCTGAGGGAAGGCGGGGATGGCGAGGTGGTCTGACGTGAACGTCGCCCCCTCCCACACCGCGAGCTTCTTGGTCGCCTCCGGGTAGTTCGCGGCGAAGCTGTAGGCGACGGTCGAGCCCATATCTCCGCCGGCAATGTTGATCTGCTCGTATCCCAGGCTGCGAACGAGTTCGTAGACGTCCTTCGCCATGTTCTTCTTGTCATAGCCGCCGGCGGGCTTGTCCGATCCGCCCATACCGCGGTAATCGACGGCGATGACCCGGAAGTGCCGGGCCAAGGGGGCCATGATCCCCCTGAGGGCGTGCGTGGTGCGGGGCCAGCCCTCCATGAGGACGAGCGGCTCCCCTTCGCCGCCGATGACGTAGTGAAGGCGGGTGCCGTTCACCTCGGCGTAGCCGTCTTCGAATCCTTCAAGCATGGTCGGTTCTCCTGTCGTGGTACCGGCAATGTGCCGAGAAGGTGGTAAATGCGCTGATGCGACGCTGCCGAGCACGGTCCTCCGGCAGTGCGGTTGACGTGCAGCCGACCTGGCTGCGCTGCGCGGCTTGGGAGCCGACGGCATCGGTACCGACATGGCCCCGGTGTCGCTGGCTGCGGCCCTTGATCGTTCGCTGCGCCCGCGGAGTGGCGCGGTATCGCACGGCGACACTGGCGTCGACCGAGAAGCCTCGATGGGCACGGACTCTCTCGTCTGACGCTGAGTGTCACTATAGCCATCAAGACGCAATGTTGTAAATGAGTGCCCGATGCGGGCTGAGATACCCATCGGGAGGCCTGCTCTCACGTGATCGCTTGAGTCTCAGGAAGGGGCGCCATGGCTACCGAAGAAGACATGCGGGCTGCGCTGCAGAAGCACCTGGACGCGCTCAACGCCCTCGACGTCGTCGGTGCCCTCGACCTGTTCGCACCGGGCTCCACGGTGGAGGACCCGTGGGCAGCGGCGTCGCACTCGCCACCGAGCGCCTGCACGAGATGTTCGGACAGATCCCCGACGGTGCAACGTTCGCCCTGGGCACCCCGATCCGGACCTCGCACGGCAACGCCGCGGCGATGGCCTTCACCGCCAGGGTGGTCCTCGACGGCGAGCCCATCGAAGTCCGGGCAGTGGACGTCATGGAATTCAATGATGAAGGCCGGATTGCCCACATGAACGCCTGCACTGGCCCGTCCGACGTCATTCACGGCAGGACTTGTCCGGGCGATCCGAGGGCGATGGCAGAGTGATCGTTCCGCTTGACTAGCCTTGCCGTCATGAATCGCTGGGAAGAGCTGACTGGTGGGAGCTCCGGAGAGGACTACGCCGCGCGTCTCGCGGTTGTGGCCGACAGCGGCAAGGACATGCATGGTGAGGCGCGATTCTGCGCCGCGCTCGTGCCCGCGGGAGCGCGGGTGCTGGACGCCGGGTGCGGTACCGGACGGGTCATGATCCGGCTCGCGGAGCTCGGGTATGACTGTGTCGGGGTGGATCTCGATGAGTCCATGCTGGCGGTGGCCCGCAGGGAAGCGCCGGACCTGACGTGGATCCGGGCCGACCTGACCGATTTTGCCCCGGCCGATGTTCATGCCGCTGCGGGCTTCGACCTCGTGGTCGCCGCCGGCAACATTTTCCCGCTTCTCGCCACAGGTACCGAGGCGGCGGCCGTCGGCCGAATGGCCGCGGTGCTGCGCCCGGGCGGTCTGTTCGTCTCCGGATTCGGCTTGGATGAGGCCCACCTGCCGGTGCCGCCAAGCATCACGCTGCCGGAGTACGACACCTACTGCGCCGCGGCGAGCCTCGCCTTCGTCGACCGCTTCGCCACCTGGGACGCCGACCCTTATGAGGGCGGCGGCTACGCGGTCAGCGTCCACCGGCGCTGAAAGATCCCGGAAGCCGTCTTGGCGCAGGCGGTATGGGTCGCGTGTTCTTGGGCCGTTTGCTTGCCGGGCGGGCTGTGGCGCTGAAGGTCGTCCATCCGCACTGCGCGCGCCAGGCGGTCGGTGACGCTTTCACGGCACCGGTGGTGGTGGCCGGTCCGGAGGGTGACTTGCCGTGGTTGGTGACCGTCCGCGTACCCGGGGCCGAGCCTTGCCGAGACGGTCGCGGCGGGCGGTCCTCTGATCCTCACCGCATAGGACACGGTCTGGGGCGAACGCCTGTGGCCAGTGGCCCGACCCGACTTGGCCGCACGAAGCCATACGGGTCGTCTCGGCATGTTCACGTGGTGGTGGCGAGTCCGGAGTGAGGGCCAACTATCGTCCTGAGGGGCCAGGCGCAGATCCTCGTCATAGGCGGCGGGGCCGGAACGGGCCGAAAAGCTTTGCATAAAACTTCCGGGCGCCGTATAGTCATGCCATCGACGAGGAGGGTCCATGGCATTCCGGGCAGCGGTGGCGGGAGCGAGCGGGTACGCGGGCGGGGAGATCCTGCGCCTGTTGCTGAACCACCCCGAGATCGAGATCGGCGCGCTCACCGGGAACACCAACGCCGGGCAGCGCCTCGGCGGCCTGCAGCCGCATCTGCTGCCGCTGGCCGACCGCGTCCTGGAGGCGACCGACGTGGAGGCGCTGGCCGGACACGACGTCGTCTTCCTCGCACTGCCGCACGGGCAGTCGGCCGCCGTCGCAGAGCAGCTCGGTGACACGGCCCTCGTCGTCGACTGCGGCGCCGACTTCCGGCTCGCGGACGCCGCGGACTGGGAGCGGTTCTACGGCTCCCCGCACGCGGGCACGTGGCCGTACGGCCTTCCGGAGCTGCCGGGTGCGCGCGCCGCGCTGGCGGGCTCCAGGCGCATCGCGGTGCCCGGTTGCTACCCCACCGCGGTCACGCTCGCGCTCTTCCCCGCGTACGCGGCGGGCCTGGTGGAGCCCGAGGCCGTCGTCGTCGCCGCGTCCGGCACCTCCGGTGCGGGCAAGGCCGCCAAGCCGCACCTGCTGGGCAGCGAGGTCATGGGCAACATGACCCCGTACGGCGTCGGCGGTACGCACCGCCATACCCCCGAGATGATCCAGAACCTCTCCGGCGTGGCCGGGGAGCGGGTCTGCGTCTCCTTCACCCCGACGCTGGCGCCGATGCCCCGTGGCATCCTCGCCACCTGCAGCGCCAAGGCCAGGCCCGGCACCACCGCCGACGCCGTACGGGGCACCTACGAGAAGGCGCTGGCCGACGAACCGTTCGCGCACCTGCTGCCGGAGGGCCAGTGGCCCGCCACCGCCGCCGTGTACGGCTCGAACGCCGCGCTGATCCAGGTCGCGTACGACGAAGCCGCCGGCCGGGTCGTCGTCGTCAGCGCCATCGACAACCTCACCAAGGGGACCGCCGGCGGCGCGGTGCAGAGCATGAACATCGCGCTCGGCCTCCCCGAGGGACTGGGCCTGAGCACCGCGGGGGTCGCACCATGACCCCCCGCCCCGCCGCCCGCGCCCGCCGCGCCGTCGCCGAGCTGCTCACCCGGGCCGCGCCCTGCGGCGCGGGGGCCGACGCGCCCGGCACGGCCCCGGTGACCGGGCCGTACACCGACATCACGGCGAAGGCCGCGCCCCTGCGGTGCGTCGGCCCAGAAGCGGACAAGGAGACGACACAGTGAGCGTCACGGCAGCACAGGGATTCACGGCGGCGGGCATCGCCGCCGGGATCAAGGAGAACGGCAACCCGGACCTCGCCCTCGTGGTGAACAACGGTCCGCGGCTCGCCGCGGCCGGCGTTTTCACCTCCAACCGCGTCAAGGCCGCCCCCGTCCTGTGGTCGGAGCAGGTCCTCAAGGGCGGTCAGGTCTCCGCCGTCGTCCTCAACTCCGGTGGCGCCAACGCCTGTACGGGCCCCCTGGGCTTCCAGGACACCCACGCCACCGCCGAGGCGGTCGCCGACGCCCTCGGGCAGAGCGCGGGGGAGGTCGCCGTCTGCTCCACCGGGCTGATCGGCGTCCGGCTGCCGATGGACAAGCTGCTGCCGGGCGTCGCCAAGGCGGCGGCCGAGCTCTCCGCCCACGGCGGCGAGAAGGCCGCCATCGCCATCAAGACCACCGACACCGTCCACAAGACCGCCGTGTACGAGGGCGAGGGCTGGACGGTCGGCGGCATGGCCAAGGGCGCGGGCATGCTCGCACCGGGCCTGGCCACCATGCTGGTCGTCCTCACCACCGACGCCGACCTGGACTCCGCCGCCCTCGACGGGGCGCTGCGCGCCGCCACCCGCACCACCTTCGACCGGGCCGACTCCGACGGCTGCATGTCGACCAACGACACGGTGCTGCTGCTCGGCTCCGGTGCCTCCGGCGTCACCCCCCCACCGGAGCCGTTCGCCGCCGCCGTCGAGCAGGTCTGCGCCGACCTCGCCCGCCAGCTGATCCGCGACGCCGAAGGCGCCTCCAAGGACATCAAGATCGAGGTCGTCAACGCCGCGACCGAGGACGACGCCGTCGAGGTGGGCCGCTCCATCGCCCGCAACAACCTCCTCAAGTGCGCGATCCACGGCGAGGACCCCAACTGGGGCCGGGTGCTCTCGGCGATCGGCACCACCTCCGCCGCCTTCGAGCCGGACCGCCTCAACGTCGCGATCAACGGCGTGTGGGTCTGCAAGTCCGGCTCCGTCGGCGAGGACCGCGAGCTGGTCGACATGCGCTACCGCGAGGTCCACATCACCGCCGACCTCGCCGCCGGCACCGAGACCGCGACCATCTGGACCAACGACCTGACCGCCGAGTACGTCCACGAGAACAGCGCCTACAGCTCATGAGCGCCCGCAAGCATACGGCCCTGCCCAAGGCGCAGATCCTGATCGAGGCGCTGCCGTGGCTGACCCGGCACCACGGCAAGACGGTCGTCATCAAGTTCGGCGGCAACGCCATGGTCGACGAGGAGCTGAAGGCGGCCTTCGCCCAGGACGTCGTCTTCCTGCGGCACGCCGGCCTCAAGCCGGTCGTGGTGCACGGCGGCGGCCCGCAGATCAGCGCGCAGCTCGACAAGCAGGGCCTGGTCAGCGAGTTCAAGGCGGGGCTGCGGGTCACCACCCCGGAGGCCATGGACGTCGTCCGCATGGTGCTCGCCGGGCAGGTGCAGCGCGAGCTGGTCAACCTGCTCAACCAGCACGGCCCGCTCGCCGTCGGCCTGACCGGTGAGGACGCCCACACCATCAGCGCGACCCGGCACCGCCCGATGATCGACGGCGAGGCCGTCGACATCGGCCGGGTCGGGCAGATCACCGAGATCGACACCGGTGCCATCCGGGCCCTGCTGGACGACGGCCGCATCCCGGTCGTCTCCTCCATCGCCCGCAGCGCCGACGACGGCCACATCTACAACGTCAACGCCGACACCGCCGCGGCGGCGCTCGCGGCCGCGCTCGGCGCGGAGACCCTGATGGTCCTCACGGACGTCGAGGGCCTGTACGAGGACTGGCCGCACAGCGACGAGGTGATCAGCCGGCTCACCGCGAGCGAGCTGGAGAAACTGCTGCCCGAGCTGTCCAGCGGCATGGTGCCCAAGATGGAGGGGTGCCTGCACGCGGTGCGCAACGGCGTCCACACCGCCCGGGTCATCGACGGGCGGGTCCAGCACTCGATCCTGCTGGAGATCTTCACCGACGAGGGAATCGGCACGATGGTGGTACCCGACGGCGTCGACACGGCGGGCGGCACATCGCGGAACGAAGGGGAACGGGCATGACCGGGACCGGCGACCAGGGGAACGAGGCGCTCACACGGCGCTGGCAGGGCTCCCTGATGGACAACTACGGCACCCCGCGGCTGCCCCTGGTCCGCGGCGAGGGCGCCCGGTACTGGGACGCCGACGGCAACGAGTACCTGGACTTCCTCGGCGGCATCGCGGTCAACGCCCTCGGCACCGCCCACCCCGCCGTCGTCCGCGCGGTCTCCGAGCAGATCGCGACCCTCGGCCACGTCTCGAACTTCTTCATCGCCGAGCCCACGGTCGCCCTCGCCGAGCGGCTGCTCCAGCTGTCCGGCCGGCCTGGCCGCGTGCTGTTCTGCAACTCCGGCGCCGAGGCCAACGAAGCCGCCTTCAAGATCGGCCGGCTGACGGGCCGTACGCACATGGTGGCCACCGACGGCGGCTTCCACGGCCGCACCATGGGCGCGCTCGCGCTCACCGGGCAGCCGAGGAAGCAGGAGTCCTTCCGCCCCCTGCCCGGTGACGTCACCCATGTGCCCTACGGCGACGCCGACGCGCTGCGCGCCGCCGTCACCGAGCGGACCGCGCTGGTGATGCTCGAGCCCGTCCAGGGCGAGAACGGCGTCATCGTGCCCCCGGCCGGATACCTGGCCGCCGCCCGGGAGATCACCCGCGCCACCGGCACCCTGCTCGTCATGGACGAGGTGCAGACCGGCATCGGCCGCACCGGCCACTGGTTCGAGCACCAGGCGCAGGGCGTCGAGCCGGACGTCGTCACCCTCGCCAAGGCGCTCGGCGGCGGCCTGCCCATCGGCGCCACCCTCGCCTTCGGCCCCGCGGCCGAGCTGCTGACCCCCGGTCAGCACGGCACCACCTTCGGCGGCAACCCGGTGGCCTGCGCTGCGGCGCTGGCCGTCCTGGACACCATCGCCCAGGAGGGCGTGCTGGACAACGTCAAGCGCCAGGGCGAGAAACTGCGCCAGGGCGTCGAGGCGCTGGACCACCCTCTGGTCGATCACGTGCGCGGTGCGGGCCTCCTGCTGGGTATCGTGCTCACCGAGCCGCTCTCCGCGCAGGTGCAGAAGGCGGCTCAGGACGCCGGACTCCTGGTGAACGCCGCCGTACCCGACACGGTGCGGCTCGCCCCGCCGCTGATCCTCGGTGACGCCGAGGTGGACGCGTTCCTGGGGGCGCTGCCGGGTGTCCTCGACGCCGTACATGCCGCAGAGGGACACCGATCCGGAGAATGACACGACGATGAGCGAGGCGCAGCAGCAGGCCGGCGGGGGAGCCGCCGCCGTACCGCAGACCCGGATGGCACGCCACCGGCGGATCGTCGACATCCTCAACCGGCTGCCGGTGCGGTCCCAGAGCCAGCTCGCCAAGCTGCTCTCCGACGACGGGCTGAGCGTCACCCAGGCGACGCTCTCCCGTGACCTCGACGAACTGGGCGCGGTGAAGATCCGCACCAACAACGGCGAACTCATCTACGCCGTGCCCAGCGAGGGCGGTTTCCGCACCCCCATGGCGCCGCTCGGGGAGTCGGTGAAGGAGGAGCGGATGAGCCGCCTCGCCGGCGAACTGCTGATCTCCGCGGAGGCCTCGGCCAACCTCGTCGTCGTCCGCACCCCGCCCGGCGCGGCGCAGTTCTTCGCCTCCGCGATCGACCAGGCCGAGGTGTACGACATCCTCGGCACGATCGCGGGCGACGACACGGTCATGCTGATCAGCCGCGACCCGGCCGGCGGGCAGGCGGTCGCCGACCACCTGCTGCGCCTGGCCGCGGGCGGTTAGGACCGGGCCCCGGGCCCGGTCAGACGACGGGGCTCAGGCCCCCGTCGAGGTTGATGCCGGTGCCGGTGACGTAGCCGGCCCGGCCGGACAGCAGGAAGGCCACCAGGTCGGCGAACTCCTCGGCGCGGCCCACCCGGCCCAGGGGGATGCCGGACTCGCGGCCCATCGTGGCGTACAGCTCCTCGACGGTGATCCCGCGCTCCTCGGCCTGCCGGGTCCACTGGCCGCTCTCGACCAGGCCGACGAGCACGGCGTTGACCCGGATGTTGTCGGGCCCGAGCTCCTTGGACAGCGCCTTGGTCAGCGCGAGGCCGGCCGCGCGGGAGACCGAGGTCGGGGTGCTGCCCGCGCCGGGGGCCTTGGCGGAGACGGCGAGGGTGTTGACGACGCTGCCGCCCCCCGCGGCGCGCAGGTGGGGGAGGGCCAGCCGGGTCAGCCGCACCGCGGCGTGCAGCTTCAGCTGCAGGTCCTCCTCCCACACCGAGTCGTCCTGGCGCTCGAAGAAGCCGGCCGCGCTGCGCCCGGCGTTGTTGACCACGGCGTCGATCCGTCCCCAGCGCCCGTCGGCGGCGGCGACGAAGCGCTCGAGGTCCTCGGGGCGGGTGACGTCGGCCGGCACGCCCAGTACGTCGGCGCCGGTGGCGCCCAGTTCCTTCACCACGTGCTCGATGCGCTCGGGGTCACGTCCGCACAGCGCCACCTTGGCGCCCTCGGCGGTCAGCCGGCGGACAAGGGCCGCGCCGAGTCCGTCGGACCCTCCGGTGACCAGCACGACCTTGCCGTTCAGTTGCAGATCCATGTGACGCATTCTTGCCACCTGGAACAGCTGATCGTCAAGCGCTCAACTTGGCGACGAAACGCCCGAATCCCGAGGTGTGCCAGGTCGTGCCGTCGGGGTCGACGGCGAAGGCCTCCACATCGGGGAGTCCTTCCAGCCATTCCCGGGCCCGGCCGCCCATGGCGTAGCCGGCCGTCGCCCAGGTGTCCGCCTCGGTGAGGGACGCGCACACCACGGTGAGCGACGCGAGTCCCCCGGCGGGCGGCGCACCCGTGTGCGGGTCGAGGATGTGGCAGCCGCGTTCGGCGGGACCGGAGGTGGCGACGGCCAGCTCGCCGTCCGCCTCGACGACGGTGGCCAGCCCCCCGGGCCGCAGCGGATCGGCGATGCCGACCCGCCAGGGGCCGCCGGTCAGCTGGACGTCGCCGCCGCCGTTGAGGCAGACCTTCCCGGCGCCCGCCGCCGCGATCGTCCTGGCGGCCCGCTCGACCGCCCAGCCCTTGACCAGGCCGGTGGGGTCGAGCGCGGTGCCGGGGCCCGCGTAGCGCGGGGTGAACCAGCCGTCGGTGCGGCGCTCGGCGTCCCCGCACAGCCCCAGGACCTCGCGCACCTCGGGTGAGCACTGCGCGAGGGCGAGTTCACCACGGCCCAGCCGGCTGATCTCGCTGTCGGCCCGGAAGGTGGAGAACACCGCGTCGACCTGGTGCAGGCCCGCCACCGCCTCGTCCAGGGCCGCCCGGACGCGCGGCTCGCGGGCACCGCGCACGTCGAAGGAGAACACCGTCCCCATGCAGTGCTCCACGTGCCGCAGGCGCGGGGGGTTGTCGGACATCGTCAGGCACCGGCCTTGTCCAGGGCGCTCTGCAGCGACTTCCGGTAGCCCTCGCTGGTGAAGGAGGCACCGGAGACGGTGTCGATCTGCGCGCTCTGGGCGGTGACCGCGGCCCGGTCGAGCTGCGGGACGGCGCTGGCGGTGAGCTGGTCGCTGGTGGGGGTGCCCGCGGGCGCCTGGACGGCCGTGGCCGAGACGATCCGCCCCCCGTCGACCGTGATCTTGACCTGGACGGGGCCGTAGCTGGTCTGCGCGACGTCCCCGGTGACGGTCTTCCGCGCGGGCGCGCCACCCTGCTTCCCCGGGGCCCGCGCCCCGCCGGTGCCGCGTCCGTCCGCCGGGGCCGAGGCCACCGGCACCGACGGGTCCGGGCCGGCGGGCGAGGGGGCCGCGGAGACCGGCGGCCCCTGCTGTGCCGGGGCCCCGGCCTGCGAGGTGAAGGGCGCCGTCGTCGGCTTCAGGGCGAGCAGCAGCACGACCCCGGAGACGGTCGTCACGCTGCTCAGGAGGATCCGGCGCAGCGGGTGCTTCTTCTTCACTCGGACCTCACATCTCGAAGGACTCGTGGTGGATACGGCGTTCGGGCACTCCCGCCTCGCGCAGCGCGGAGTACGACTCCTCGGCCAGCCCCGGGGGGCCGCACAGGTACACGTCGTGCCGGTCGATGTCCGGCAGCATCCGCCGCAGTCCCTGCGCGGTGATCTCCGGGCGGGCGCCGCCGGGTCCGTTCACCGCGTACACCAGGCGTGCGCCGCGTTCGGCGGCGATCTCCTCCAGCTCAGCCCACAGCGCGAGGTCCTGCCTGCTGCGGGCCCGGTACAGCAGCGTGAGGTCGCCGGGCGCGGCCGGCAGCGTCTCGAACAGCGCCCGCAGCGGGGTGATCCCGGCGCCGCCCGCCAGCAGCAGCACCTTGCCGCCGCGGCGGCGGGCGGCCGTCATGGCGCCGTAGGGGCCCTCGGCCCACACCCGCGTGCCGGGTTCGAGCGAGGCCAGCGCGGAGCTGTGGCCGCCCACCGCCTTGACGGTGATCCGCAGCAGGTCGGGCCGGGGCGGCGCCGACAGCGAGTACGGGTTGGCGCTCCAGCGCAGCCCCGGGGCGAGGAAGCGCCAGCGGAAGAACTGGCCGGGCTCGGCGCCCAGGCGGTGCAGCCTGCGTCCCGTGATCAGCACCGAGACCACGCCCGGCGCCTCCTCGACGGTCTCCGCGACCCGCATGCGGTGCCTCATGTTGAGCCGGACCGGCACCAGCACCCGGTACCAGAGGACCAGCCCCGTCACCGAGCCGTACAGCGCGTACCAGATGCCGCGCGCGGTGGCGCTGCCCGCGAACTCGGCACCGGTGGCCAATTGGTGCCAGAAGGTCAGGTAGACCGCTGCGTAGGTCAGCAGGTGGACGTAGTACCAGGTCTCGTAGCGCAGCCGGCGGCGCAGGACGCCCGCCGAGACGAAGCCGATGACCAGCAGCAGCACGGTGCCGGCCGTCGCCTCGATCATCCGCGGGTAGTCCAGGACCACGGAGACCGACTGCTGTACGAGCGGCTGCCCGGACTGCTCGGAGTAACCCCACAGGATCAGCGCGACGTGGACGACGACCAGGCAGACGGCGTACCGGCCGCTCATCGCGTGCCAGCGGGCCACCCGGTCGCTGCCCACGCGCCGCTCCAGCGCGGGGACGCGCGCCATCTGCAGGACGACCAGGGCGATGGCGTAGCCGCCGAGCAGGCCGGTGATCCGGCCCGCCGCGGTGAGCCAGCCGGCCGTGGTCGGCTGGATGTAGGGGGTGTTGCCCCACCACAGCCACACGACCCCGGCGGCGCCCGCCCAGGCCAGCAGGAGCAGCGGGATCGCGGGGGAACGGCGGGGCCGGATCCGGCGCATGGCCTGCCGCCTGCCCGCCCTGCTGTTGTGGATCATCGTGGTCGTGGCCGCCATGCGCATGGGTACGCACGGCTCCGCGCCCCTGCTCAAAGCCCGGTTTCCCACCACGCGCCGTACCGCGATGTGGTATTGCCGTGCGCTCCGCGGGGCGGACGGGTGCGGGCGGCCCGATCGTCCGGGGCGCGGCTGTCGCGGGGAGCGGCCGACCCGCCTGTGAGCTGCGACGACACGGCCGATTGACGAATCATGCGGGGGAGTGCATACTTATACCCAACAGCGTATGCATCACCATCGCCGCCATACGCACCGGACCTCGCGCACCAAAGGAGAGACCCGTGACCGAGCGCGTCGTACTCGCCTACTCGGGCGGACTGGACACCTCCGTCGCCATCGGATGGATCGCCGAGGAGACCGGCGCCGAGGTCATCGCCGTGGCCGTGGACGTCGGCCAGGGCGGCGAGGACCTGGACGTCATCCGCAAGCGGGCGCTCGCCTGCGGCGCGGTGGAGGCCGAGGTCGCCGACGCCAGGGACGAGTTCGCCGACGAGTACTGCCTCCCGGCGATCAAGGCCAACGCCCTCTACATGGACCGCTACCCGCTGGTCTCCGCGCTCTCCCGGCCGACCATCGTCAAGCACCTGGTGGCCGCCGCCAAGAAGCACGGCGCCTCGATCGTCGCCCACGGCTGCACCGGCAAGGGCAACGACCAGGTCCGCTTCGAGGCCGGCATCTCCTCCCTCGCCCCCGAGCTGACCTGCATCGCGCCGGTCCGCGACTACGCGATGACCCGGGACAAGGCGATCGCGTTCTGCGAGGAGAAGAACCTCCCCATCGCCACCACCAAGAAGTCCCCCTACTCGATCGACCAGAACGTCTTCGGGCGGGCCGTCGAGACCGGCTTCCTCGAGGACATCTGGAACGCCCCGATCGAGGACGTCTACGAGTACACCCAGAACCCGGCCGGCCCCCGCGAGGCCGACGAGGTGGTCATCACCTTCAAGCAGGGCGTCCCGGTCGCCATCGACGGCAAGCCGGTCACCGTCCTGCAGGCCATCCAGCAGCTCAACGAGCGCGCGGGCGCCCAGGGCGTCGGCCGGATCGACATGGTCGAGGACCGCCTGGTCGGCATCAAGTCCCGCGAGGTGTACGAGGCTCCGGGCGCGATCGCCCTGATCACCGCCCACCAGGAGCTGGAGAACGTCACCGTCGAGCGCGAACTCGCCCGCTACAAGCGGCAGGTCGAGCAGCGCTGGGGCGAGCTGGTCTACGACGGCCTGTGGTTCTCCCCGCTCAAGCGGGCCCTGGACGGCTTCATCGACGAGGCCAACCAGCACGTCACCGGCGACATCCGGATGACCCTGCACGGCGGCCGCGCCGTCGTCACCGGCCGGAAGTCCGACCAGTCCCTGTACGACTTCAACCTGGCGACCTACGACACCGGCGACACGTTCGACCAGTCGCTCTCGAAGGGCTTCATTGAGATCTTCGGCATGTCGTCGAAGATCGCGGCCAAGCGCGACCTGGCCTAGTCAGTAGCCTCGACCACGGCAGCCCGCCTCCCCGCCCCTGCCGGCGGGGAGGCGGCCGCACATCCACCCCCGAGGGAAGCGAGCAGACCAGTGAGCACCAACAGCGGCGACGTCCGGCTCTGGGGCGGCCGTTTCGCCGACGGTCCCGCGGAGGCGCTGGCCAAGCTCTCCGCGTCCGTCCACTTCGACTGGCGGCTCGCGCCGTACGACATCGCCGGCTCCCGCGCCCACGCGCGCGTGCTGCACAAGGCGGGCCTGCTGAGCGACGTCGAGCTGACCCGCATGCTCGCCGGCCTCGACCAGCTGGAGTCCGACGTCGCCGACGGCTCCTTCACCGGGACCATCGCCGACGAGGACGTCCACACCGCCCTGGAGCGCGGCCTGCTGGAGCGGCTCGGCCCCGACCTCGGGGGCAAGCTGCGGGCCGGCCGGTCCCGCAACGACCAGGTCGCCACGCTCTTCCGGATGTACCTGCGCGACCACGCCCGGATCATCGGCGGCCTGATCGCCGAGCTGCAGCACGCCCTGGTCCGGCTTGCCGAGACGCACTTCGACGTCGCCATGCCCGGCCGCACCCACCTGCAGCACGCCCAGCCGGTGCTCTTCGCCCACCATGTGCTCGCCCACGTCCAGGCGCTGTCCCGGGACGCCGAGCGGCTGCGCCAGTGGGACGAGCGCACGGCGGTGTCCCCGTACGGTTCCGGCGCGCTGGCCGGTTCCTCGCTCGGGCTGGACCCGGAGGCGGTCGCCAGGGACCTCGGCTTCGAGCACGGCTCGGTGGCCAACTCCATCGACGGCACGGCCTCGCGCGACTTCGTCGCCGAGTTCGCCTTCATCACCGCCATGATCGGCGTCGACCTCTCGCGGATCGCGGAGGAGGTCATCATCTGGAACACGAAGGAGTTCTCCTTCGTCACCCTCCACGACGCCTTCTCCACCGGCTCGTCGATCATGCCGCAGAAGAAGAACCCGGACATCGCGGAACTCGCCCGCGGCAAGTCCGGGCGGCTCATCGGCAACCTGACCGGCCTGCTCGCCACGCTGAAGGCGCTGCCCCTGGCGTACAACCGCGATCTGCAGGAGGACAAGGAGCCGGTCTTCGACTCCTGCGACACCCTCGAGGTCCTGCTGCCCGCCTTCACGGGCATGATGGCCACGCTCACCGTCAACCGGGAGCGCATGGAGGAGCTCGCCCCGGCCGGCTTCTCGCTCGCCACGGACATCGCCGAGTGGCTGGTGAAGCGGGGCGTGCCCTTCCGTGTCGCGCACGAGGTCGCGGGGGAGTGCGTCAAGGTCTGCGAGGCCGAGGACATCGAGCTGGACCAGCTGACCGACGAGCAGTTCGCCAAGATCTCCCCGCACCTCGCTCCCGAGGTGCGCACCGTGCTGAACGTGCCCGGCGCGCTGGCCGCCCGCGACGGTCGCGGCGGGACCGCTCCGTCGGCGGTGGTGGTCCAGCTCGCCGAGGTCAAGCGGGACCTCGCCGTCCAGTTGGCGTGGGCGCAGGCCAAGGGCTGATCCCGCGAGCAGGGAGCCCGGCCGGGTCCGTCCACCCGGCCGGGCTTCTTCCTCGTCGCGTGTGAGACATTGATGTCTCATCTGGGTTAGCCTTGTCTCATGAGCTTCGATCGTGAGCAGGTCCTGCGGGACGCGGCCGACCTGCTGTCGCGGCGCGCCACCGCCTCCATGGACGAGATCGCCAAGGCCGCCGGCATCAGCCGGGCCACGCTCCACCGGCACTTCCCCGGCCGGGACGCGCTGGTGCGGGCCCTCGGCCTGCTCGGCATCGCGCAGACCGAGGAGCGCCTGGACGCGGCGCGCATCGAGGAGGGCGACCCCGTCGAGGCCGTCCGCCGGCTCATCAGCGAGGCCGTGCCCGTCTCCGGTTTCCTGGCCTTCCTCTACGGCGAGAACCAGATCTACGACGTCGCCGAGATCAACGAGGGCTGGGCGCGCATCGACGCCCGGGTCGCCGCCCTCTTCCGGCGCGGCCAGGAGGACGGCGCGTTCCGCTACGACCTGACCCCCGCCTGGCTCGTCGAGGCGCTGTACGCGCTCATCGCCGCTTCGGCCTGGTCCGTCCAGGACGGCCGCATGGCCCGCCTCGACCCCGCCCGCATGGTCACCGAACTGCTGCTCGGCGGCATGCTGCGCGACCCCCGGAGCCGGTCGTGACCACCGCCGCACCCGTCACCACCCCGCGCCACGACGACCGCGGCCACCCGGGGCGCTGGCTCGCCCTCTGCGTCCTCACCCTCGCGCTGCTGCTCATCGCCGTCGACGCCACCGTGCTCGGCCTGGCCGTGCCCTTCCTCAGCGCGGACCTGCGGCCCACCTCCACCCAACTGCTGTGGATCGGCGACGTCTACTCCTTCGTCATCGCCGGCCTGCTGGTCTCCATGGGCGGCCTCGGCGACCGCGTCGGACGCAAGCGGCTGCTGCTCACCGGCACCGCCGCCTTCGGCGCGCTCTCCGTGCTCGCCGCGTACGCCACCACCCCCGGCATGCTCATCACCGCCCGCGCCCTCATGGGCGTCGCGGGCGCCACCCTCATGCCGTCCACGCTCGCACTGATCCGCACCCTCTTCCCCGACCCGCGCGAGCGGAGCTTCGCCATCGGCGTCTGGGGCGCCGTCTCGACCGCGGGCGCCGCCCTCGGCCCGGTGGTCGGCGGGATCCTCCTCGAGCACTTCTGGTGGGGCTCGGTCTTCCTCATCAACCTGCCCGTCATGGCCCTGCTGCTCGTCGTGGGCGCCCGGTTGCTGCCCGAGTCCCGTGACCCGGCGCCCGGCCCCTGGGACCCCGCCAGCGTCCTGCTCTCGCTGCTGGGCATGTTCGGCGTCGTCTACTGCGTCAAGCAGCTCGCCGTGCACGGACCCGGACCCGGCGCGGCCGGTGCCGGCGTCCTCGGCGCGGCCTGCCTGTACACCTTCGTCCGCAGGCAACTCGCCCTGCCCAAGCCGCTGCTGGACATGCGTCTGTTCCGGCACCGGGGCTTCTCCGGCGCGGTGCTGGCGGACCTGCTCACCGTGCTCGGGCTCGCCGGGAGCGTCTTCTTCCTCTCCCAGTTCCTCCAGCTCGTCCAGGGCCGCTCCCCGCTCCAGGCGGGACTGTGCGAACTCCCGGCGACCCTCGGCGCCGCCGCCACCGGGCTCGTCGCGGGCGCCGTCGCGCGCCGCTGGTCGGTGCGGGTCGCCGTCACGGGCGGCCTCGGCGCCACCGGACTCGCCCTGACCGCCCTCCTGGCCCTGCGCCCCGGCACGGGCTACCTCTTCCTCGGCGCGGCCCTGCTGGTCGTCGGCGCCGGAGCCGGGCTGTCGTTCACCGTCACGGCCGACGTCATCCTCTCCAGCGTCCCGCCGCAGCAGGCCGGTGCCGCCTCCGGCGTCTCCGAGACCGCGTACGAACTCGGCGCCGCCCTCGGCATCGCCCTCCTGGGCTCCGTGGTCACCGGCATCTCCGGCGGCCCGGCCTCGGCCGACCCCGCCGCCTTCACCGACGGCCTGCGCGCCGCCTCCGCCGCCGGGGGCGCCGTCCTGCTGCTGGCGGCCACCGCCGCCTGGCGCCTGCTGCGCGGCCAGCGGCTCGCGGACGGCCGGGTCACCCCGGTGGGCCCCTGACGGCCTGACGGGCTGACCGTCCGGGGCCCGGTCAGCCGGCCCCGGGGTCGTCGAGGGTGAAGACCGTCAGCCACTGCGAGCCGGCGGGCGTGTAGCCCAGGTCCATCAGCGCCGTGGTGACCGCGCGCATGTGCCCCGCGCCGTACAGGATCCCGGCGGTGAACGGCTCGGGACGGCCGGCGCGGGCGTGGTGCACATGCGTCACCGCGTCGATCAGCAGGCGGTCGCGCCGGTGCACCACCAGGTCGTCCGTCCCCGTCCAGAATTCCGCGGCCTCCACCTCGTCGTCGCCGGGCAGGTCCTCGAGCTGCAGGTGCCGGGCGAGGAACCGGCGCGTACCCAGCAGCCGCATGCCCGCGACGTAGACGGGGATGAGCGCGGCCAGCGTCGCGCGCTCCCTGAGCGGCACCCGCCGCCACCTGTCGTCGAACTCCTCACCGGTCATGTCCGGGCACACCACGGGCACGCCCAGCGTGGCGAAGTCGATGTCCTGGACGACCAGTCCCAGGCGTTCGTGGCCCGCGAGGCTGCGGTACGACCGCGTGAGCGCCAGCGCCGCCGTACCGCCCCGGACGCCCTCGGCGATCACCAGGTCGCACGAGGCGCGCAGACGGGCCGTCACCTCCGCGTAGAACGCCGGCTCCGCCAGGTGGACCATCGGGTACAGCTCGAAGGTCAGCGCCGTCCCACGGCTGCGGAAGCGGATGACCGCCGACCGTACCCCTGCCAGCTCCGTGACCTCGATGTACTGCACGCGTCCCCCCGCCCCCGGCGGATCCGTCAATCGGGGGGACGCGCCACGAGGGCCGAGGGGTTGCACCGGTGCCCGCGCGGACCACCGACGTCAACTCCCGGCGAGCGAGGCGGGTTTGCAGTCCGTATGCTGCCGGTACCCGCCGCGGGGGAGGGAGCGCCATGAGCACGGACGCACAGTCCGGCCAGGACACCGACGTCCTGGCCGTCCTGAGGGAGCACACCCTCGACTGCCGCTACGAGGAGGCCGAGGCCCTCATCGGCGCCGAACTCGCCCGGGCGGAAGGCGACCCGGGGCGAACGGCCCGACTGCACGTCGCGCGGGGCCGGTTGCGGCTGCGGCAGTACGAACACTCCGCGGCGCTCGCGGAGTTCGCCACGGCCCTGCGCCACGACCCGGAATGCGGCCCGGCGGCGGGGTGGCGCGTGGCGGCCCTGGACCGCATGGGCCGCCACGACGAGGCCCTGGCCGAGGGCACGGCGGCCGCGGCGCGGCTCCCGGAGGCCGTGGACGTCCACACCGCGCTGGGCTGGCTGCACCACAACGCCTGCCGCTGGGACGAGGCACTGGCGGCCTTCGAGCGGGCCACCGCCGTCGGACCGCGCCACGCGGAGGGCTGGATCGGTGCCGCGTGGACGCGTGTCGAACTGGGCGACACCGCGGCCGCGCTGCGGGGACTGGAGGACGCCGAGCGCGGCCTCGCCGACCCCGTCGAGGTCCGCTGCGCAGCCGTACGGATCGCGGCGAGCCGGAGCGGTGGCGAGGTCGCCCACGCCAAGCTGGCCTCCGCCCGCTCCCTGGACAGGGACGGCATCGCCGTACTGACGGCGGAGGCCAGGTACGAGAGCGGCCGGGGGACGGGCCGGGCCGCGCTGGAGGCCGCCGAGCGCCTCGTGGCCCGGTACGGCCGCCGGCCCGACGCGCACGTCGAACACGCCCGCTGCCTCATGGAACTCGGCCGCCGGGACGAGGCCGCCCTGGCCTGCGACCGGGCGCTGGCGCTCGAACCGCGCTGGGCGCTCGCGTGGGAGTACAAGGCCGCGGTGCAGCGGCTGCGCGGCGACCTGGCGGGAGCGCTGGCCACGGGCCGGCGGGCGGTGCGGGCGTGCGGGTACTCGCCCGGAGTCAGGCTCGAACTGGCCGTCGCCGAACTCGCCGGCGGAGCACCCGACCGCGCCCTGGCCCTCACCGAGGAGGCGCTGGCACTCGATCCCTGCTCCGGCTGGGGCTTGGGCGTCCGCGCCGAGCTGCTGCTGCGCGGCGGCGACGTGGACGGGGCCGTCGCGGCCGTCGCGCACGCGGCCGCGCTGCGGCCCGCCGACCCGGAGGCACTGGCGAGCCTCGCCTGGGCCCTGGGCGCGGCCGCCCGGTACGACGAGGCGCTCGCCGCCCTGGCACGCGCCAGGGAGCTCGACCCCGCAGACACCTCCCTGATCGAGCGCGCCCTGGCCATGCTGCGCAGCGCCCACCGCTGGGACGACGCGGCGGACCTGATCGCCTCGGTGCGTGCCGCGGACCGCACCGGTGACCTGGAGGGACTGCTCCTGGAGGAACAGGCCTGCCTGTCCTACGCGCGGGAGCAGTATGCGCGGGCACTGGAGGAGTGCGAGGCCGCGCTGCGGGCGGAACCGGGACGCCGCTTCGCGGCCCGCCTGCGCGCGCGGTCCCTGCGCGGGCTCGGACGTCTCGCCGACGCCGAGGCCGCCGCCCGGCAGTGCGCCGAGGCCGCCGCCGACGACCCCGAGGCCTACGCCCTCCTGGCGACGGTCCTGTTCGCCGCGGAGCGCACCGACGAGGCACTGGCCGCCGTCGACCGCGCCCTGCTGCTCGACGGCAACTCGGCGCAGGCGCACGGCGCGCGGCTCGACGGCCTCCGGGAGGCGGAACGGTGGGACGAGGCCGAGGCCGCCCTGGAGGAGGCCGCGCGCTGCGGCGTACCCGCCGACGTCGTGGCCGCCCAGCGTGCCAGGACGGCCCTGGGGCGGGACGATCACGACGCGGCCCTGGCCGCGGCCGAGGAGTGCCTGCGCCTGCGTCCGGACGACGTGGAGGCGCTGGAACTGCTCACCGCGGCGCACCTCGGCCGCGGAGACGGGCCCGCGGCCGAGTCGGCCGCGGGCCGGGCCGCCGCCGCGACGCCCCGCTCGGCCGCGGGCCCCTGCGTGCTCGCCTGGCTCTTCGCCGAGCTGGACCGCCCGGCAGAGGAGTGCGCGGCGTACGAGGAGGCGCTGCGGCGTGAACCGGACCACCGGGACGCGCTGCTCGGCAGGCTCTCGGTGCTGCGCAAGCTCGGGCGCTGGGACGAGGCCGAGCGGGCCGCGGAGGAGGCGGCCGGGCTGCGGCCCGAGGACCCGCACGTGCTGATCGCCGTGGGCCGGCTGTACTCGGCGATGGAACGCCCCGGCGACGCGCTGCCGTTCGCCCGGCGCGCCGGCGAACTCACCGATGGTGCCGCCGACGCCGTGGGTCTGCTGGCCTGGGTGCTGCGCCGCTCCCGGCGCTGGGACGAGGCGGAGCAGGTGCTGCGGCGCAGCGTGGAACGCCGTCCCACGGCGCCGGACGCCCACATGGACCTGGCCTACTGCCTGTGGGACCAGGACAGGGACGCGGAGTGCCTGGAGAGCGTCGACCGCGCCCTCGTCCTGCGGCCCGACCGCGTCCGCACGCTGACCTTCAAGGTGGAGGTGCTGTGCGCGCTGCGGCGGTGGAACGAGGCGGAGGCCGTGGCGCGCCGTGCGCGCGGCAGCCACCCGGAGATCGCCGCCGCGCACGTCGCGACGGCCCAGGTGCTCGCCGGCACCTACCGCCGGGAGGAGGCACTGCCCCACCTGCGGCGCGCCCTGCAGCTCGAACCGGACCACGAGTGGGCGTGCCGGCTGCTGATCGGCACCCTCGCCGGGCTGGGCCGCTTCCAGGAGGCGGAACAGGCCGCGGAGGCGCTGCTCGGCCAGGTCCCGGACGCGGTGTCCGTGCGGTGCCGGCTGGCCGCCGTGCTCCGCGAGCAGCACCGTTACGACGAGGCCCTGGCCCAGTGCGAACGCGCCCTGGCCGACGACCCGTACAGCGTGGCCGCCCACGACCAGCGGGCCACCGCACTGCGCGAGTGCGGCAGCCTGGACGAGGCCGAGAGCTGCGTCGAGGAGTTCACCCGAGGCCGCCCGCACCTGACGTCCATCCGGTTCGAGCTGGCGGCGGTGCACGCGGAGCGCGGCGACCACACCACGGCCCGGCGGGTCCTGGACGAGCTGCTGGAGTCCGCCCCCGGTCCCCTCGGCCGGGCCGAGGCCCGTGCCGCGACCGGCTGGGTCGCGCTGATGGACCAGCGTCCGCTGGACGCGGCGGACGCCTTCGGGGAGACCCTGCGGCAGTGGCCGCACGACCACGACTTCCGGGTCGGCCGCGCCTGGTCGCTGGTGCGCCTGGCGGACCTCGTCCCCGGCGGCCCGCAGGCGGACGAGCGCCTCGCCGAGGCGGCCGCCCACTGCCGTGCCGTCAGCCGTGAGGACCCGCGCAACGCCGTCGCCCACACCTGCCTCGGGCTGATCGCGCACCGGCGTGGGGAGCCCGCCGCCGCCGAGCGGCACCTGTCCCGGGCCGTGGAACTGGACCCGTACGGGCGCTCCCACACCGAACTGGGCGCGCTCCACGTGCAGCTCGGCCGGTACACGCAGGCCGAGACCGTGCTGCGGAGGGCCGTGGAACTGGACTGGTACGACGTACAGGCCCACGTCGAACTGGGCAGCCTGGCACTGCACCGGGCCCGGGAGGGCGCAGGCGCCGCCACACTGGCGGAGGCGGCCGGGGAGTTCCGCCGGGCCGTCGCGGTGGACCCGGACAGCGGCAGCGCGGCCCTCGGGCTCGCGGTGGCGCTGGCGGAGGGCGCGGGGGACCTCGGCGCCGCCGAGGAGGAACTGCGGCGTGTGCTGGGCCGGCGCGGGGTGCGGGACCAGCCGGAGTGGCAGCTGCGGCTCGCACTCGCGCGCCTGCTGGTGCAGGCCGGCGACGCCGAGCAGAGCGCCGACCGTTACCACGACGCGGGCGTGGAGGCCCGGGCCGCGATCCGGCTGGCCGAGCGCGAGGCCGAACCGCACTTCGTGGCGGGTGTCGTGGAGCAGCGCCTGGGCACGCAGACCGTCGACGTCCGGCTGAAACTGCTCCACCGGAGCCGGGCCCGGCGTTTCCTGACCCGCTGCCGCCGCCTCGACCCGGCGCACCAGGACGCGGAGCGGGCGCTGCGGCTGCTGGAGGAGGACGCCCGGGCCGCCCGGGGGAGCCGGCTGAGCAGCGCGGTGCTGGTGCTCGTGGCGACCGCCGTCCTCGCCGCGGCCTGGGTCGACTTCCTGTGGAAGCACCACGTCACCGCCGTGATGCTCACGACGCTGACGCCGGTGCTGGCCGGGCTCATCGCGGTCGGGTTCCTGCTGCCGGTGCTGATCCGGCTCAAACTCCCGGGCGGGATGGAGGCCGACCTGTCGGCGAGCATCGGCCAGATCTCCCGCGGCCCACGCGGCGAGGTCGTGCTCACCCCGGCGCGGACGCCCGCCGGCAACGGGCCGGTCGGCCGGATGCCGCGCCTGTGAGCGGGGAGGGGGCCGGGGGTGCTACGCCGCCGTCGCGTGGTCCGTGGCCTTGGACGCCTTCGCCTTCGTGGCGTAGATGTCGACGTACTCCTGGCCCGACAGCAGCATCACGTGGCTCATCACCTCGTCGGTGACGGCACGCAGCACGTAGCGGTCGCGGTCCATGCCCTCGTAGCGGGAGAACTCCAGCGGCTTGCCGAAGCGGACGGTGAAGCGGTGCACCCGCGGGACGCCGGCGCCACCCGGCTGGATCCGCTCGGTGCCCACCATCGCGAACGGGACGACCGGCGCCCCGGTCATCAGGGCCAGCCGCGAGACGCCCGTGCGCCCGCGGTAGAGACGGCCGTCGGGGGAGCGGGTGCCCTCGGGGTAGATGCCGAAGACCCTGCCCTCGTCCAGGATGCGACGACCGGTCATGAGCGCGGCGACGCCGCCGTGACCGCCGTCGCGGTCCACGGGGATCATGCCGACGGAGGTGAAGAAGGCCGCCATCAGCCGGCCCTTGATCCCGGGGGTGGTGACGTACTCGTCCTTGCCGATGAAGAAGACCTGACGCTTCACGACCAGGGACAGGAACATCGAGTCGATGAACGTGACGTGGTTGCCGGCGAGGATCACGGGACCGTCGCCCGGGATGTGCTCCGCGCCCTCGACCCTGGGGCGGAACAGGACGCGCATCAGTGCTCCGAGCAGTGCCTTGAGGATGATGCGGAACAACGGGTCCTCCGGTCGTGGTCGGCGGGAGTCCGGCCGGACGCCCGCGGGGGTTCGCCCACCAGTGTGCGCCTCCCCCGGTGAGGACGATACTTCCGCCACGTCGCGACACGCACACCGGGTTCACACGACCGGTACGCATTGTTGATCTGCGTTTCCGTCGCGTTCCGTCGCTCGCCGCCCGACGGCAACACCGGCCCGCCTACGATGCGCGCGTCGCTTGGCAGGATCCGGACAGACGTTCGGCCGACACGAGGGAGCGCACATGACGCACGAGCAGCAGGGCGGCCGGGAGCAGCGCAGGGGGCCCGGGCGCCGGGCACTGATCGGGGCCGCGGCGCTCGGCGCCGGCGTCACCGTGCTCGGCGGCGCGGGCACCGCCGTGGCCGGCGAGCGGGACTCCTCGCACGGCTCCTCGCACGGTTCCGTCCCCGTCCTCCCGCTGCCGGTCCCGACCGTCGTCGGCCACCGCGGTGCGAGCGGCTACCGCCCCGAGCACACCCTGGGCTCGTACCAGCTCGCCCTCGACCTCGGCGCCGACGTCATCGAGCAGGACGTCGTCCCCACCAAGGACGGGCACCTCGTCTGCCGCCACGAGCCGGAGATCGGCGGCACCACGGACGTCGCCGACCACCCCGAGTTCGCCTCCCGCAGGACCACCAAGACCATCGACGGGGTCGCCACCACCGGCTGGTTCACCGAGGACTTCACCCTCGCCGAGCTCAAGACCCTGCGCGCGGTCGAGCGCCTGCCCGCACAGCGGCAGCGCAACACCCTCTACGACGGCCACTGGGAGGTGCCCACCTTCGAGGAGGTGCTGCGCTGGGCCGACGAGCAGGGCCGCAAGCGCGGCAAGGCAGTCTGGCTGCACGTCGAGACCAAGCACCCCACCTACTTCCGCGGCATCGGCCTGGGCCTGGAGGAGCGGCTCGCCAAGCTGCTGCGCCGCTACGGCCGCGACAAGCGCAACTCCCCGCTGTTCCTGCAGTCCTTCGAGCCCGGCAGCATCCAGCGGCTCGGCGCGCTCGGCCTGCGCAACCCCAAGGTCGTCCTGCTGGACGCGGCGACCACCCGTCCGTACGACTTCGTCGCCGCCGGGGACCCGCGCACGGTCGCCGACCTCGTCACCCCGGCCGGTCTGAAGTGGATCGCCGGTTTCGCCCAGGGCATCGGCCCCACCCTGAACCTGATCATCCCGCGTGACGCGACCGGCAAGCTCGGCACGCCCACCACGCTGGTGCGCGACGCCCACAAGGCCGGGCTGATCCTGCACCCCTACACGATGCGCAACGAGAACAGCTTCCTGCCCGCCGACTTCCGGGTCGGCACGGACCCCAACGCCTACGGCGACGCCTTCGGCGCCTTCAAGGTCTACTTCGAGCAGGGCATCGACGGCATCTTCTCGGACAACTGCGACACCGCGCTCCTGGCCCGCGCGGACTTCCTCGGCCGGAAGTGATCGTCAACACGAGGTGATCCCCTCCCGCGCACGGGTGGTTCCCCCGCCTGGGGGCAACCACCCGGCGCGGCACGGGTGTCCCGGCGGGCATGACCCCGCGCGTACGACACGAAGAACTGGCCGCCATCCGGCCGCTGCTCGCCGCCGAGGCCGCGGCCGAGTCGGTCCCCGCCTGCATCGAGGCGGCCGACCTCGAACAGTCCGTGTGGCTGCGGTTGCTGGAGCTCCCCGAGCCGCCCGCCGACCCCGCCCGCTGGCTGCGCCGTGCGGTGCGGGCCGAGGCCCGCCTCGCCGTGCGCCGGGCCCGCCGGGAGACGCCGTACGGCCCCGGCCGCCACCCTGCCGCCGCGGCCCTGCCGAGCACCGAACAGCAGGTGCTCGCCGCCGAGCAGCGGCGCACCCTGTTGGCCGCCGCACGCCGGCTGCCCGGGCGCTGTCCCGAGCTGGTATCCGCCCTGATCTCCCGTTCCGACCCCACTTACCGGGAAATCTCCCGGGAGTTGGGAATCTCACAGGGCAGCCTCGGGCCGATGCGTTCCCGGTGCCTGAGTTGCCTGCGTACGATCCTCGCAACCGGGGTTGCAGCACCCGTACGACGGGGTAATGCACCGTAAACAGTCGGCGTACGGACGCTTGTGCACGGCCACGCCGCCTTCCGGAAACGATTCAGGGCAACGTCCCGCGCCGCACCCTCACCCCCCGCGGCCCGGGCGGACTCGAAGGAGAGGCCAGCGCACATGGGCATGAGCGTGACCATCTCTGCGGCGACCGTCGACGACGCCGAGAAGATCCTCAAACTGCAGTACCTCTGCTACCAGGACGAAGCCGCACTGTACGGGGACTACGGCATAGAACCGCTGACCCAGACCCTCGACGCGCTGCGCGCCGAACTCGAGGGCGGGGTCGTGGTGGTGGCCCGGCTCGGCGAGGAGGTGGTGGGTTCGGTCCGCGGTTCCGTGGACGAGGACGGCACCGCGCGGATCGCCAAGCTGATCGTCCACCCCCGCATGCAGCGGCACGGACTCGGCGGCCGTCTGCTGCGGGCCATCGAGGAGCGGCTGGCCGCGGAGAGCGAGGCCAAGCGGTACCGGCTCTTCACCGGTCACCGCAGCGAGTTCAACCTGCGGCTGTACCGCAAGCTGGGCTACGCGCAGGTGGGCAGCGTCGAACCGGTCACCCGGCAACTGAGCCTGGTGCACATGGAGAAGCCGGCCGACCGGCCCGAGACCTACGCCGCGAGCGCCTGAGCCCGCGTCAGGATCAGGAGTCCTGCTGTGGCCGTGCCTGCCGGCGCAGCCACAGCAGGCCGGTCACCGGCACGACGACGGGCAGGAACAGGTAGCCCATGCCGTAGTCGGACCACACGGTCTGGTCCGGGAACGCCCCGGAGTCGACCAGCGTCAGCGTGCCCACGGTCAGCACGCCGACCAGTTCGAGGGTGCAGCTGACCAGCGCCACCTTCCGCGCGCCCTCGCCGCCCCGCCACAGGGCCACCGTGATCACCGCGTAGAGGACGCCCGCCAGCAGCGAGAGCAGGTAGGCCAGCGGCGCCTCGTCGAACTGCAGGCTGATCTGCACGACCGCGCGGGAGAGCGCGGCGACGGTGAAGACCCCGTACAGGGAGAGCAGCAGCCTGCCCGGCCCGCGGCCGATCCCGCGCTCGGCGGCGGCCGGCGCAGTGTTGCCCTTCGCGGTCTCAGGCACTGACGCCTCCCCAGATGTCGTGGAGCCGCACCTCGAGCACGGCCAGGACCACCCCGCCCGCGGCCACGATCGCCGAGCCCCAGCGGGTCCGCTCGGTCAGCGACATGAAGCCCGCCGCCGGGACGGTGCAGGCCGCGCCGATCAGATACGCCACGAAGATCGTCGTACCGTCCACCGGCTTCTCGCCACCGGTGAGCTTGACCACTCCTATCACCAGCTGGACCAGCGCCAGCACCGCCACCAGTGCCATGCCGATGAAGTGCCAGTCCTTGGTGGGCTGGTCGCGGAAGGCCGCGTAACCGCACCAGGAGGCCAGGAGCAGCGCCGTGGCCGAGACCACGATCGTGAGCGCGTCGAGCATGGCGCGACTCTATTACGGGCGGGAATCGCCGGGTCCCCACCCCCTGGGTGTCCACATTCCGGACTGCGGGATCGGATATTGGTACGCCGTACGGGCGTCTGCTTTACTGGTGCGCATGACCACGACGAACCGCCGCTGCCGCGCGACCGAGGCGATGACGCCCGGTGTTCGTCGTATGTGTCGAATGTGTGCACGCTGAGGGCCCACGCCACCTGAGTCTCGCGCCCCGAAGCGAGACCCGCCCCTCCTGCCACGGATCGCACCTCCCCATGGACCTGGAACTGCAGCAGACCTTCCGCCGCTGCCGGCTGGCGCACGCCCCCCAGCCGCCCGGCACCCACTGCTGACCTTTCTCCCACGCCCTCCGAGGGGCGCAGCCATGCCATGTCCGCGGTCCATACGCCCCGTGTGCGGCTTTCGTTCGCCGCGCACTCGACAGTGACGGAAATCCAGTGATCACCACAACGGGCCTGACCAAGGTCTACCGTTCCCGTGACCGGGAGACGGTGGCCCTCGACGGCGTCGATCTGCACGTCCGCGAGGGTGAGGTGTACGGCGTCGTCGGTCGCAGCGGCGCCGGCAAGAGCACGCTCATCCGCTGCGTCAACCTGCTGGAGCGGCCCACGGCGGGCACCGTCGAGGTGGCCGGCCGGGACCTGACCGCGCTCGCCGGCCGCTCCGACCGGGCGGGCTCCGCGCTGCGGACCGCCCGCACGGGCATCGGCATGGTCTTCCAGCACTTCAACCTGCTGTCCTCGCGCACCGTCCGGGACAACGTCGAGCTGCCGCTGGAGATCCTCGGCGTCTCCGGCCGCGAGCGCCGCCGCAAGGCCCTCGAACTGCTCGACCTGGTCGGCCTCGCCGACAAGGGCCGCGCCTTCCCGGCGCAGCTGTCCGGCGGCCAGAAGCAGCGCGTCGGCATCGCCCGCGCCCTGGCCGGCGACCCCAAGGTGCTCCTGTCCGACGAGGCCACCTCGGCGCTCGACCCCGAGACCACCCGCTCGATCCTGCAGCTGCTGCGCGAACTCAACCAGCAGCTCGGCCTGACCATCCTGCTCATCACCCACGAGATGGACGTGGTCAAGGCCATCTGCGACTCCGCCGCGCTGATGAAGGGAGGCCGCATCGTGGAATCCGGCAAGGTCACCGACCTGCTCGCCACACCCGGCTCCGAACTGGCCCACGAACTCTTCCCGGTCGGCGGCGAGCCGTCCGGTGCCGGCCGCACCGTGGTCGACCTCACCTTCCACGGCGAGGCCGCCACCGAGCCCGTCATCTCCCAGCTCTCCCGCACCTACAACATCGACATCTCCGTGCTCGGCGCCGCCCTGGAGACCATCGGCGGCCGCCAGGTCGGCCGGATGCGGATCGAACTGCCCGGCGCCTTCGAGGACAACGTGGTGCCGATCGGCTTCCTCCGCGAGAAGGGCCTCCAGGTCGACGTCGCCCCGGTCGGCGGCGACGAGCTGGTCGAGGAGGGCGCGAAGTGAGCTGGTCGGAAATGCAGCCGCTGCTTTCGCAGGCCTGTTGGGAAACGCTGATCATGGTCGGCTGGTCCACCCTGATCGCGGTGGCCGGGGGACTTCCGCTGGGCGTCCTGCTGGTGCTGACCGACCGCGGCGGACTGCTGCGCAACGCCACGGTCAACAAGGTCGTCGGCGTGGTGGTGAACCTCGGCCGCTCGCTGCCCTTCCTCATCCTGATGATCTCGGTGCTGCCCTTCACCCGCTGGGTGATCGGCACCACCATCGGCGCCGAGGCCATGGTCGTCCCGCTCTCCATCGGCGCCATCCCGTTCCTCGCGCGGCTGGTGGAGACCTCCGTCCGCGAGGTCGACGACGGACTCGTCGAGGCCGTCCAGGCCATGGGCGGCAGCACCTGGACCGTCGTCCGCAAGGCCCTGCTGCCCGAGTCGCTGCCCTCCCTGATCGCCGGGCTCACCACCACGGTGATCGCGCTCATCGGCTACTCCGCCATGGCCGGCACCATCGGCGGCGGCGGCCTCGGCGACCTGGCCATCCGCTACGGCTACCAGCGTTTCGAGACCTCCCTGATGCTCGTCACGATCGGCGTGCTGATCGTCATCGTGACCGCCGTCCAGCTCGCCGGCGACCTCGCCGCCCGCAGCGCCTCGCACCGCGGCCGCAGCTCCACCACGCCCCGGCTGCGCCTGCTGCGCCCGGCCGCGACCCCCGAAGCCTCCTGACACCGCAAGGCAACACCGTTCCAGAAAGGCACTTTTCGTGCGTACCAGCATCAAGATCACGACCGCCGTCCTCGCCGCCGCCGGCCTCAGCCTCGGCCTGACCGCCTGCGGCGCGGACTCCGGCTCCAAGAAGGACAGCGCGAGCGACCCGCTCGTCGTCGCCGCGAGCCCCGTCCCGCACGCGGAGATCCTCAACTTCGTCAAGGACAACCTGGCGGCCAAGGCCGGGCTCAAGCTCGAGGTGAAGGAGTTCAGCGACTACGTGACGCCGAACACCGCCACCGAGGACGGCTCCGTCGACGCCAACTACTTCCAGAACCAGCCCTACCTGGACGACTTCAACAAGAAGAAGGGCACCCACATCGTGCCCGTCGTCACGGTGCACCTGGAGCCGCTGGGCCTGTACTCCGACAAGCTGAAGTCGGCCGACGCGATCAAGAACGGTGCCACGATAGCCGTCGCCAACGACGCGGTGAACGAGGCCCGCGGCCTCAAGCTGCTCGCCGCCAACGGCCTGATCACCCTCAAGGAGGGCGTCGGCAACGAGGCCACCCCCGCCGACATCACCGCCAACCCCAAGAACCTGAAGTTCAAGGAGCTGGAGGCCGCCCAGCTGCCGCGCTCCCTGCAGGACGTCGACGCCGCCGTCATCAACGGCAACTACGCCATCTCCGCGGGCCTGAAGCCCGCGAAGGACGCCCTGGTGCTGGAGTCCGCCGACAACAACCCCTACGGCAACTTCCTCGCCGTCAAGGAGGGCGACGAGAAGGACCCGCGCGTGCTGAAGCTCAAGAAGCTGCTCACCTCGCCCGAGGTGAAGAAGTTCATCGAGGACAAGTACGCCGGCTCCGTCATCCCCTCCTTCTGACCCGCCGGGCCCGGGCGGGGGCGGGCAGCGCGTTCACCGCGCCCCGCTCCCCGCCGCCCCCGGCCAGTCCAGCAGCAGCTGCTGCGCGCGCGGCAGCCGTGCCACGACCAGGTCGTACGAGTCCTCGACCAGCTCGCGCACCATCGCGTCGGGCAGCGAACCGTCCAGCGTGACCGTGTTCCAGTGGCGCTTGTTCAGGTGCCAGCCGGGCGCGATCGCCGCATGCTCCGCCCGCAGCCGCACCGCCAGGTCGGGCTCGCACTTCAGGCTCACCTTCAGCGGCTCCTCCCCCAGCGCGCTGATGGCGAAGATCTTCCCGCCGACCTTGAAGACGGTCACATCGGTGTTCCGCGGGAAGGGGTTCTCCTCCGCCGCGCCGTTGAAGCCGAGGCAGAAGCCCCTGAGCCGGTCCGCGTCCATCCGCCCATTCAACAGGGCGCCACCGACACACCCGCGAGATCAGCGCCGCCGCACCCAGTACACGTCCGTCGTGTAGGGCATGTCCACGGCGTCCTTGCCGCGCGTGGCGTCGTGCCCGGCCAGCACCGCCTCCACCTCGGCCAGCACCCGCTCCTGCTCCGCCGGGTCCATCACCGCGATGTGGCTGGAGGACGTCATCCGCTCCACCACGTCCGAGACCGTCGTGGAGTGCAGGTTCGGCCAGTGCCGCTCGTGCACCCGCGACCAGCCCCGGCGGCCGGTGAAGGCCTTGCGCCAGCCGTCGTCCAGAGGGCTCGGCAGGTCACGCGGCGCGAGCCGGAAGACGATGTCCTGGTAGTCCCGCACCCAGGGGACCGAGGTGTCGTAGGTGTTCCACACCAGTGCCAGCGAACCGCCCGGCCGCAGCAGGCGCTCGACCTCCGCCAGGGCCTCCTCCTCCTGGAACCAGTGCCAGGACTGCGCGGCCACCACCGCGTCCGCGCACCCGTCTGGCAGGCCCGTGGCCTCGGCCGTCCCGGCCGACACCCGCACCCCCGGCAGCAGCTCCGCGAGCCGCTCCCGCATCTCCGTCACCGGCTCGACCGCGATCACCTCGGCGCCGGTCAGCGCCAGCAGACGGGTGAACTTGCCGGTGCCGGCGCCCAGGTCGACCACCGTGCGGCCCGCCTCGAGGGGCAGCGCGTCCGCCAACTCGGCCAGGGCCGCCATGGGGTACGAGGGTCGCGACCGCTCGTACACACCCGCGGCCCGCTGATATCCGACTCCTGCTGCGTGGTGCACCGTCACGCGGGCAGACGCTAGCAGGACCGTATGACCACAGGCGTAGCGGACCTGCGGAAAAGCCGGGGAACAGCACACCAACTGCTCCCGTCGTGCCGATGGTTGGACGTACGCTGGGGCGACGGCCGCGCAGGCCCCCGCGGCGACCCGGTCCTGCGGTGACCCGGTGGATGTTGCATGCTGTGCACTTCACACATGCCCTGGCTACGGAGCGTCGAATGACCAGCTTCCCGGAGATCTCCATCAGTACGGAGCGGCTGGTGCTGCGCACGTACGAGGAGTCCGACGTCCCCGCCCTGGCGGAGATGATGAACGACGAGTCCGTCATCGCCTGGACCTCCGTGCCGTATCCCTACACCGAGGCGGACGCCCGCTCCTTCATCGCCGGGTTCGCCCCCGCCGAGCGCGCGGAAGGCCGCGGCATCGTGCTCGCCGTCACCGAGTTCCTCACCCAGCGGCTGGTCGGCACCGTCCACCTGCAGCGCACCGACTGGCGCATCCGCAGCAGCGAGGCGGGCTACATGATCGCCCCCTGGGCGCGCGGCGAGGGCTACGCGGCGGAGGCCGTCCAGGCCACCGCCCAGTGGCTCTTCGACGACCAGAAGTTCGAGCGCCTGGAACTGCGCACCGCCGCCGACAACGCCGCCTCGCAGCAGGTCGCGCAGAAGATCGGCTGCATCAGCGAGGGCGTGCTCCGCAACGCCGGCCTGGTCCGCACGCAGACGGAGGGCGGCCGCTGGGAGGAGATCCGCACCGACCTGATCGTCTGGAGCCTGCTCCCGGAGGACCTCGACGGCCTCGCGGAGGAGTCCGCCGACGGCTCCGACTACGCGGCGTACGCCGACTGGCAGTGAGCACGGGCTAGCGCAAGATCCTGGCCGGGGTACTGTGCACACCCCGGGATCACCTCACCCCCGGGCACCACACCGCGACGCGCCCAGGAGGCAGGACGACGATGGCCGACCGTGTCACCGTGATCGGGTGGGACGGCTCACCACCGGGCGAGGCAGCGCGCTCCGCGCTGTCGGCCGCCACCTTGGTGGCCGGGACCCGGCACCACCTGGCACTGCCGTTCGTGCCGGAGGACGCCGAGCGGATCGTACTGGGCAGCATCGACCTGGCCGCCCGCCGCATCGCGCGGCACCGCGGCACCGCGGTCGTCCTCGCCGACGGCGACCCCGGCTTCTTCGGCGTCGTCCGCGCCCTGCGCACCCCCGAGTACGGGCTGGAGGTCGAGGTCGTGCCCGGCGTCTCCTCGGTCGCCCAGGCCTTCGCCCGGGCCGGGATGCCCTGGGACGACGCCCGGGTGGTCGTCGCGCACACCCGCACCCTGCGGCGGGCCGTCAACGTCTGCCGCGCCCATCCCAAGGTCGCCGTGCTCACGGCCCCCGGCGCCGGGCCGGCCGAACTCGCCCTGCTGCTCGGCGACGAGCACCGCACCTTCGTGATCTGCGAGGCCCTCGGCACCGAGCACGAGCAGGTCACCGTGCTCACCTCCGACAAGGTGGCCGACCACACCTGGCGGGACCCCAACGTCGTCCTCGTCGTCGGTGCCGCCCCGGCCGCCGCCCCCGCCCACGTTCCGGTTCCGGCCGCCGCCGCGCAGGCCGGCTGGCTCGCCGGCGGGGACCCCGACTCGTCCGACCGGGTACGGGGCTGGGCGCTGCCCGCCGAGCGGTACGTGCCCGGGGACGGCCCGGCGCACCTGCGCGCCCTGCAACTGGCCCGGCTCGGACCGCGGGCCGGCGACCTGCTCTGGGACATCGGCGCCGGCGGCGGGGCCGTCGCCGTGGAGGCGGCGCGGTTCGGCGCGGCCGTCATCGCGGTGGAGGCCGACGCCGAGGCGTGCGGCCGGATCGAGGACACCGCACGGGACTTCGGGGTCCAGGTCCGGGTCGTCCACGGCCTGGCGCCGCACGTGCTGGAGGACCTTCCGGAACCGGACATCGTGCGCATCGGAGGCGGCGGACCGGAGGTGGTCGCCGCCTGCGCCGCGCGCCGGCCGGAGCGAATCGCCGCGAGCGCCGCGAACCGGGACGAGGCCGAAGCCGTCAGCCGCGCCCTCGACGAGGGCGGATACGCCGTGGAACGCACGTTGTTGCAGGCAGTCGAGCTGGACGACGAGTGGTCCGAGCGGGAGCGCACGGTGGTCTTCGCGCTCCTCGGACACCGCAGGTGAGCCAGTGGGTTGCGCCCGCATTGGCACCGGTTTGAGGTGAACCCCCCTGAGCACGCGCGGGCACACGCACGGTAGGCTGACGGACCGCTGTGCCGTTGTCGCGCATTGACGTCGCGTGAGGGCTGATCAGTAATGGTCAGTACCGGTCAATCGCCGTCGTCGTGCCGGTTGCCGCCCACGCTCGTTCTCTCTGTGGGCAGTGTGCTCGGCGCAGCGATGGAAGGAGCGAAACCGATGGGCGAGGGGCACGCATGACTGACACCGGCCAGGTCCCGGGTGAGGGACTGCCGGAGAACGCAGGCGAAGAAGCGGTTCTGCAGCCGCACGCCGACCTTCCCGGCAGTGGCGCGCAGCAGCAGTCCGTCCCCTCGTGGGACGTCGATCCGCTCACCGCGCCGGTTCCTCCCGAGTACCACTACCTCGACCAGCCGTCCGGCCCGGTGCCGGTGGAGGAGGACGAGGAGATGCTGCTGATGCCCGGTCTGCAGGGGTCCTGGGGCGACCCGCAGCCCGTGCCGCCGCAGCCGGCGCCGGTCGCCGCCGTACCCGTTCCGGCGCCCGCTCCCGTGATCCCGGCCGCGCCGGTCCCGGCGCAGGCCCCCGCCCCCACCCCCGTGCCGGTCGAGCACACCCCGCACGGGGTCCCGGTGGCGCCCGAGGGCATCGAGCACGACGCCCACGAGAGCGGCGGCCGTGATTCCGTCTCCCTCGACTACTCCGCCGTCCGCACGGAGATGCAGGTCGCACCCGGCATGCCGGCGCCGGAACCGCTCCCGGCCGAGCAGGCCGTGCCGCCGCAGCCCGCCCCGTTCGTGATCGAGCACGCGGTGCCGGAGCAGGCCGTACCCGTGGCCGTGGAGCCCGTCGCGCAGCCGGGGCCCGCGGAGGAGGCCGTCCAGGTCCGGGCGGCCGAGCCGGCCCCGCAGCCCCATGTGCCCGCGCAGGCGCAGCTGCAGGAGGCCGCTCCCGTACCGCCGCGGCGCCCGTTGCACATGGGCCCCCCGATCCCGGACCCGTCCAACGGCGGCGGCATCGTGCGCTCCCTGGCCGACCGCGGCCCGGCCACGCCGCCGCCCGCGCCGCAGCCGGTCCCGGCGCCCATGCCCCAGTCCGGGCCGCCCACCATCGGACCGGAGTACCTGGACATCCCCCGCGACGAGGCCCCCGCCGAGACCCAGGCGCCGGTGCCGGCCCCCGCGTCCGGCGAGACCTGGACGGCCCCGGTGCCGGAGGCCGTCGTGCCCGTGCCCGTGCCCGCACCGGAGCCCGAGCCGGTGGCCGTCCCCGCGTCGCCGCTGGAAAGCCCGGACGAGCCGCTGCCGTTCGGCATGGAGCCCGCCGCCGAGGTGCCCGTGGCACCGGTCGTACCGGAGGCGCCCGAGCCCGTCGCGGAGCCTGAAGCTGTCGCGGAGCCCGAGCCGGTCGCGGTCGTGCCGGAGCCGGTCGCCGTGGTGCCGGAGCCGGAGCCCGAGCCGGTCGTCGAGGCCGAGGCCGAGGTGGAGCCCGAGCCCGAGCCCGAGCCCGTGCCCGTCGCAGTCGAGCCGGTCGCCGAGCCCGCACCCGCCGCGGTCGTGCAGGAGGACACTCCGGTCACCGTCGCCGAGCCGCAGCACGAAGCGGACCTGACACCCGAGGAGCCCCAGGCGTCCGAGGAGCCCGAGGCGCCGGTCGCCGGCGAGGAGGAGGAGCAGGAGCTGCTGCTGCCCGCCGCCGAGGGCTACGACCCCGCCGTGCGGGACGCCGTGCACCGTGTCATCCGCGAGCGCCGGGACATCCGCAACGGCTTCCGCAAGGACCCGATCCCGCACGAGGTGCTGATCCGCGTGCTGGAGGCGGCGCACACCGCGCCGAGCGTCGGCCACTCCCAGCCGTGGGACTTCGTCGTCATCCGCTCCGCCAAGACCCGGGAGCGCATGCACGAGCTCGCCATGCAGCAGCGCGAGGCGTACGCCAAGTCCCTCCCCAAGGGCCGCGCCAAGCAGTTCCGCGAGCTGAAGATCGAGGCGATCCTCGACACCCCGGTCAACATCGTCGTCACCGCCGACCCCACCCGCGGCGGCCGCCATACGCTGGGCCGTTACACCCAGCCGCAGATGGCCCCGTACTCGTCGGCGCTCGCCGTGGAGAACCTCTGGCTCGCCGCGCGCGCCGAGGGCCTCGGCGTCGGCTGGGTCAGCTTCTTCGACGAGCGCGAGATGGTCCGCGAACTCGGGCTGCCCGAGCACCTCGAGGTCGTCGCGTACCTCTGCGTCGGCTACGTCGACGAGTTCCCCGAGGACCCCGAACTGGTGCGGTCCGGCTGGTCCAAGCGGCGCCCGCTGGCCTGGGTCGTCCACGAGGAGGAGTACGGCAACCGGGCCCTGCCCGGCGAGGAGCCGCACAACCTCCTGGAGGAGACCCTCCGTGGCATCCGCCCGCTCGACGCGAAGGCGCTCGGCGAGGCCTGGGAGCGGCAGAAGCGGATGACCAAGCCGGCCGGCGCGCTCGGCATGCTGGAGATCATCTCCGCGCAGCTCAGCGGCCTGTCCCGGCAGTGCCCGCCGCCCATCCCAGAGCCCGCGGCCGTCGCGATCTTCGCCGGGGACCACGGGGTGCACGCCCAGGGCGTCACCGCCTGGCCCCAGGAGGTCACCGGCCAGATGGTCGCCAACTTCCTCGGCGGCGGGGCCGTGTGCAACGCCTTCGCCCACCAGGTGGGCGCCGAGGTGTGCGTGGTGGACGTCGGCGTCGCCTCCGACCTGCCCAGCACCCCCGGTCTGCTGCCCCGCAAGGTCCGTCCCGGCACCGCCGACATGACCGCCGGGCCCGCCATGTCGCGCGAGGAGGCACTGCGCGCGATCGAGGTCGGCATCGAGACCGCCCGCGACCTCGTCGCCGCGGGCAACAAGGCGCTGCTCACAGGGGAGATGGGGGTCGCCAACACCACCGTCTCCGCGGCCCTGATCTCCGTCTACACCGGGGTCGACCCGGCGGAGGTCACCGGACGCGGCACCGGCATCAACGACGAGATGCACGCCCGCAAGATCGACGTCGTGCGGCGCGCCCTCGAACTCCACCGGCCCGACCCGTCCGACCCGATCGAGGTCCTCGCGGCGATCGGCGGCCTCGAGCACGCGGCCATGGTGGGCCTGCTGCTCGGTGCCGCGTCCCTGCGGACCCCGGTCATCCTCGACGGCGTCAGCGCGGGCGCGGCCGCCCTGGTGGCCCGCGCCATCGCCCCCGAGGTCCTCGCGGCCTGCATCGCCGGCCACCGCAGCGCGGAGCCCGGCCACCGCGCGGCGCTGACCAAGCTGGGCCTGCGCCCGCTCGTCGAACTCGACCTGCGCCTCGGCGAGGGCACCGGCGCGCTGCTGGCGCTGCCGCTGGTGCAGAGTGCTGCGCGGGCGATGCACGAGGTGGCGACGTTCGACTCTGCGGGGGTCACCGAGAAGTCCTGACGCGGGCGGTCGTGGTGGGCGGGTTGGCTCGCGGCCCGGTTGTCGTGTGCGGGTGCGTTGCGCCTGCGGCGGGCGTCCCCCGCCCTCCCGCCCGATTGCCCGGCGCGGTCAGTGACCGCCTCGCTGCGTACGTGGTGGGGTCGGTGCCGCGCCGGCGCACTCTCCCAGCCTTCGGCCGGGGGGACCCCCACAGCGCTCGCGGTTTGGCCCTACGTCATTAGGCGCCCGGGTCCGCCGCTCGTCTCCCCCAGCCTTCGGCCGGGGGGACCCCCATGGGCGCACCCCGCCACACCTCCTCATGCCGGTTGGGGCGCATGACGGCCGGTGGGGGGTGAGTAGGGCACCTGCGGCAACCCCGGACCGCCCTCCTACCCCCCACCGGCCGTTGGTCGCCGCACGATACGGAGGGGGCGGGGTCGATGGGGGCACCCCCGGCCGAAGGCTGGGGGAGGGTGGGTGTTCTGGACGCTGACGTGTATGTGTTGTGTGGCACGGACGGCACAACAAGTACCGCCCGCCATGCACGCGCGCAGGCCCGCACCAACCGTGCCGGATGGGGGTCCCCCCGGCCGAAGGCTGGGGGTGGGTGGGTGGGTGGGGGACGCCCGCCGCAGGCGCGAACAACCCGCACACGACCACAACGGCAAGCGCACCGCAGGTGTGATCTTGGGCGCTGCGGCGCAGCCACCCCGCACCGTAGGGTTGGGGCGGGGCAGGGTCGCCCCGCACCCCCGCACCCCCGCAACCCCACCCCCCGTCGCGCCGCGAGGCACACGCCGCGAGGCACACCCGAGGAGCCGCACCGCCATGACTGCCGCCGAGGACCGCAACGACGCACCCGCCTACCCCGTCGGACTGCGCCTCACGGGCCGCCGAGTGGTCGTCCTCGGCGGTGGCCAGGTCGCCCAGCGCAGGCTGCCCCCGCTGGTCGCGGCCGGCGCCGACGTCGTCCTGGTCTCCCCGTCCGCGACGCCGTCCGTGGACGCGATGGCCGCGGCGGGCGAGATCCGCTGGGAGCGCCGCCGTTACCGGCCGGGCGACCTGGCCGGCGCCTGGTACGCGCTCATCGCCACCACCGACCCCGAGGCGAACGCCGCGGCCTCCGCGGAGGCGGAGGAGCGCCGCGTGTGGTGCGTCCGCAGCGACGACGCCGAGGCGGCGACCGCGTGGACGCCGGCGACCGGCCGTACGGAGGGCGTGACCGTCGCCGTCCTCACCGGCCGGGACCCGCGGCGTTCGGCGGCCGTGCGGGACGCGATCGTCGAGGGCCTGCGCGACGGCTCGCTCGCCGCGCCGCAGCACCGGGGGAGGACCCCGGGCGTGGCGCTGGTCGGCGGTGGCCCGGGCGACCCGGACCTGATCACGGTGCGCGGCCGCCGGCTGCTCGCGGAGGCGGACGTCGTCATCGCCGACCGGCTCGGCCCGCGCGACCTGCTCGACGAACTGCCGCCGCACGTCGAGGTGATCGACGCCGCGAAGATCCCGTACGGCCGGGCGATGGCCCAGGAGGCGATCAACGCGGCGCTGATCGAGCACGCGAAGGCGGGCAAGGCGGTCGTGCGGCTCAAGGGCGGGGACCCGTACGTGTTCGGGCGCGGCATGGAGGAGGCGGAGGCGCTCGCGGAGGCGGGCATCCCGTGCACCGTCGTGCCGGGGATCTCCAGTTCCATCAGCGTCCCGGCCGCCGCCGGCATCCCGGTCACGCACCGGGGGGTGGCGCACGAGTTCACCGTGGTCAGCGGCCATGTGGCCCCGGAGGACCCGCGCTCGCTCGTGGACTGGGCGGCCCTCGCCCGGCTGCGCGGAACGCTGGTGCTGCTGATGGCCGTGGAGCGGATCGGCTCGATCGCGGCGGCGCTCGTGGAGCACGGCCGGGGCGCGGACACCCCCGTCGCGGTGATCCAGGAGGGCACGACGGCGGCCCAGCGCCGGGTCGACGCGACGCTCGCGACGGTGGGGGAGCGGGTGGCGCAGGAGGGCATCCGGCCGCCCGCGGTGATCGTCGTCGGCGAGGTCGTCGCCGTGGGCGCTCGCGTAACCGGCGGTAACAAGTGACGTCGGTGCCGTTGGCACCGCACTTCGGACAAGGCAGTATCACCCTGTGGCTGAGCTCATCACCATCGACGACCCCGACGACCCGCGTCTGCACGACTACACGTCGCTGACCGACGTGGAGCTGCGCCGACGCCGCGAGCCCGCCGAGGGGCTGTTCATCGCGGAGGGCGAGAAGGTCATCCGGCGCGCCCGGCAGGCCGGTTACCGCATGCGCTCCATGCTGCTGTCGGCCAAGTGGGTCGACGTCATGCGGGACGTCATCGACGAGGTCCCGGCGCCGGTCTACGCGGTCAGCCCCGAACTCGCCGAGCAGGTGACCGGCTACCACGTGCACCGCGGCGCCCTCGCCTCGATGCAGCGCAGGCAACTGCCCGACGCGGCGGCCCTGCTGGGCGACGCGCGGCGGATCGTCGTCATGGAGTCGGTCAACGACCACACCAACATCGGCGCCATCTTCCGCAGCGCGGCCGCCCTCGGCATGGACGCCGTCCTGCTCTCCCCGGACTGCGCCGACCCGCTGTACCGCAGGTCGGTCAAGGTCTCGATGGGCGCCGTCTTCTCCGTCCCGTACGCCCGGCTGGAGAGCTGGCCCCGGGACCTGGAGGCGGTCCGGGAGGCGGGCTTCAAGCTGCTCGCGCTGACCCCCGACGAGAAGGCCACCGACATCGACGAGGCCGCACCGCACCGGCTGGAACGCGCGGCGCTGATGCTCGGCGCCGAGGGCGACGGCCTGTCGACCCGCGCCCTGGTGGCCGCCGACGAGTGGGTGCGCATCCCCATGGCGCACGGCGTGGACTCGCTGAACGTGGGGGCGGCCGCCGCGGTCGCGTTCTACGCGGTGGCGACCGGCCGCCCCCGGGACTGACTCAGCCCGCCGCGGCCGGCAGGTCCACCAGGGCGGCGAGGGCCGCCCGGTGGCGGCCGGGCGTGCCCAGGGCGATCTCGTCGGCCTTGGCGCGCTTCAGCCGCAGGTGGGCCGGGTGCTCCCAGGTCATGCCGATGCCGCCGTGCAGTTGGACGCACTCCTCGGCGGCCCGCACGGCGACCGGTGCGCAGAACGCCTGCGCCACGGCGACCGCGACCGGGGCGTCCGCGCTGTCGGCCGCGAGCGCGTCGGCGGCGTTGCGCGCGGCGGCGCGGGACTGGACGACCTCGAGCCACAGGTCCGCGAGCCGGTGCTTGAGGGACTGGAAGGAGCCCACGACCCGGCCGAACTGGTGACGCTCCTTCAGGTACGCCACCGTCTCGTCCAGGCACCACTGGGCCAGGCCCAGTTGCTCCGAGGCCAGCAGCCCCGCCCCCGTCAGCAGGGCCCGTTCCACGGCCGCCGCAGCGGTCCCGGGCCCGGCGAGCCGGCGGGCCGCCGCCCCGTCGAAGGAGACGTCCGCGATCGGCCGGGTCAGGTCGAGGGGCACCGGTACGGACAGGGCGACCTCGGGCGCGTCGGTGCGCACCTCGTAGAGCCCGGGCCCGTCCGGACCGTTCGCGGGCACGATCAGCACGTCCGCGGCGGTCGCGTCGGCGACGCTGGTCACGCGCCCGGTGAGGACGCCGTCCGCGTCGGCCCGTACGCCCTGGGAGACGTCCGAGCCCGGCGCCGTGGGCAGCGGCACGGCCAGGGCGGCCGTCCGCTCGCCCTCCGCGAGGCGCGTCACGACGGCGTCGGCCTCCGCGGTGCCGGCCGCCAGCAGCGCCGCGGTGGCCAGCACGGCGCTGCCCAGGAAGGGCACGGGTGCCACGAAGGCCCCCAGCTCCTCCAGCACGACCGCGGCCTCCCGCGCGGAGGCGCCCTGGCCGCCGAGCTTCTCCGGCACCAGCAGCCCCGCGACCCCCACCTCCCGGGCCAGGGTCCGCCACAGCGCGGCGTCGTACGGCTCGTCGCCCTCGCAGCGCGCCAGGACGTCCGCCGGTGCGCACCGGTCGCTGAGCAGACCGCGCACCGCGGCGCGCAGGTCGTTCTCGACGTCGGAGTAGAGCAGGTCGGAGCTCATCGCGGCAGGTCCTTCCAGGGGACGTCCTTGTCCGTACGGGGCTCGGAGGGCAGGCCGAGGACGCGCTCGGAGATGATGTTGCGGAGGATCTCGGACGTACCGCCCTCGATCGAGTTGCCCTTGGCCCGCAGATAGCGGTAACCGGCGTCGCGGCCGTAGAAGTCGACGATCTCCGGGCGGCTCATCGTCCACTCGCCGTACCGCAGCCCGTCCTCGCCCAGCAGCTCCACCTCCAGGCCGCTGATGCGCTGGTTGAGCGAGGCGAACGCCAGCTTCATGCCCGAGCCCTCGGGGCCGGGGGCGCCCACCGCGAGCTGCTGGCGCAGCCGTTCGCCCGTGAGGCGGGTGACCTCGGCGTCCACCCACAGCCGCAGCAGCCGGTCGTGCAGGTCCGGCGTGCGCAGCTCGGGCCGCTCCCGCCACGTCGCGGCGACGGTGCCGATCATCCCGCCCTCGCGGGGGAGCGCGGTGCCGCCGATGGCGACCCGCTCGTTCATCAGCGTCGTCTGCGCCACGCGCCAGCCGTCGCCGACCTCGCCGAGGCGGTGGGCGTCGGGGATCCGCACGTCCGTGAGGAAGACCTCGTTGAATTCGGCCTCACCCGTGATCTGCCGCAAGGGCCGCACCTCGACGCCCGGGTCCGTCATGTCGCACACGAAGTACGTGATGCCCTGGTGCTTGGGGACGTCCGGGTCGGTGCGGGCGATCAGGATCGCCCAGCGCGCGTTGTGGGCGTTGGACGTCCACACCTTCTGGCCGGTGACGACCCAGTCGTCGCCGTCCCGCACCGCGCGGGTGCGCAGGCCCGCCAGGTCCGAGCCGGCGCCGGGCTCGCTGAACAGCTGGCACCAGACCTCCTCCCCGGTCCACAGCGGGCGCAGGAAGCGCGCCTTCTGCTCCTCGGCTCCGTACCGGAGGACGGTGGGGGCCGCCATCCCGAGGCCGATGCCGATCCGGCGCGGTTCGTTGTCCGGCGCCCCGGCGGCCGTCAGCTCGGCGTCCACGACCCCCTGCAGGGCGCGCGGCGCACCCAGCCCGCCGAGGCCCTCCGGGTAGTGCACCCACGCCAGGCCGGCGTCGAACCTGGCCCGCAGGAAGTCCAGGCGGTCCGTCGCCGCCGGATCGTGAGAGGCCAGCAGCGCGCGCACCCGCTCGCGCAGCTCCTCCGGTGTGACCGTCATGCGAATGCGTCCCTCCGCGTGTGCGTAGCCCTAAGCAAGCGCTTAGAAACTAGCTCACGTGGCGCCCTCCCGTCACCCCCTGGTGCGCCGCGTCTCATGTGCGGCGCCGTTGTGGTTGGCGTCGGGGGTTGCCCCGCCGCCCTCCCTCCCCCAGCCTTCGGCCGGGTGGACCCCATCCGGCGCGGTCAGTGACCGCCTCGCTGCGTACGTTGCGGGTCGGTGGGGTGCCACGCCTGGGCACGCCCCCAGCTTTCGGCCGGGGGGACCCCCACCTCGGCGCTCGCGGCGCTGCCCCACGTCATTCGGCGCCGCGAGCACCGCTCGTCTCTCCCAGCCTTCGGCCGGGGGAGACGAGCGGCGGACCCGGCGCGGAATGATGCGGACGTAAACCGCGAGCGTTGAGGACGTGCGCCGGCGCGGCCCCGACCCAGGCACACAATGCGCAGGCCCGCACTGACCGTGCCGGGCAATCGGGCGGGCGGCGGGGAAACCGCCCGCCGCAGGCGCAAACAACCCGCACACAACAACAGGCCGCAACGCAAACCAACCCGCCCACAGAACACCTAGCGCGGGGCCGCCGGAGGCATCCCTCACCGCCCCCAGCGCCACGTCGATGAGCCCGCCGACCCGCTCGGTGCCACCGCTGTCCGTCCACACGCCCGCGACCGCGTTGAGGCAGGACAGCACCGTCGCGGCGAGGGCCCGCGCCCGCAGCTCCCGGTGCTCCTCCTCGAGGCGCGCGGCCACGATCGGCACGAGCAGGTCCTGCCACTCGCGCTGCTTCTTCGTTCCCGGCGGTCCGGGCGGCCGGGACGCGGACCGGACCGGGACAGGCCGCCGGCGGTGTCCCGGTGGCCGTGCCTACGAGGTGGCAGGCCTACGGCGCGTGCGGCGCCGTCGCGTCGGCGCCGGCCCCGGGCAGTAGGCCGATGCCGCGGCTGGGGCCCTGGCAGCCCTGGGCGGCGGCGATGCCGAGCGCGACGAGGAGGGTCACGGTGACGAAGACGATGAGCCGCTGCCGCAGCAGCCTGCGGTCGGCACCCACGGGCCGGCGGCCCGCCGGCGTACGGGGGGCCGGGGTGCGGCCGGAGGGCGTCCGGGCCGGGGTGCGCGGCGAGGCGGGCGTACGGGGGGAGGCCGGGGTGCGCGGCGGGACGGGCGTGCCCGCCGCCGTCCGCCGCTCGGTCTGCTGGTCCGCGTACGCCTGCGCCCGCGGGCCCGTGGGGCGCTCGGCGCGCGGACCGGACGCCCTCGGCACGATGTCGCGCCGGCCCGGCGCCGCGCCGAGGCCGCGGGCCTCACGGGCGGCGATCTCGGCCAGCCGCTCGGAGAGTTGGACCGTGCTGGGCCGCTGCTCCGGGTCCTTGGCGAGGCAGGCGTACACCAGCGGGGCCAGCGAGTCCGGCACACCGGTGAGGTCCGGCTCCTCGTGGACGACCCGGTAGAGCATGACCTCCGAACTGCCCTGCCCGAACGGAGAGTCGCCCATCGCCGCGTACGCCAGCGTCGCGCCGAAGGCGAAGACGTCGGTGGCCGGGGTGACCGCCGCCCCGCGGACCTGCTCCGGCGCGAGGAACCCGGGGGACCCGACGGCGGTGCCCACGTGGGTGAGGGTGCTGGCGCCGGTGGACCAGGCGATGCCGAAGTCGATGATCCGGGGGCCCTTGGGCGACAGCAGGATGTTGGAGGGCTTCAGGTCCCGGTGGACGACCCCGGCCTCGTGGACGGCGACCAGCCCCTCCGCCAGCGCGGCGCCGATGGACGCGGTCTCGGCGGCCGGGAGCATGCCGTCCCGGGCGACCTTGTCGTGCAGGGAGGGCCCGGGAACGTACTGCGTGGCGAACCACGGGCGGTCCGCCTCCAGATCGGCGGCGACCAGCCGGGCCGTGCAGCCGCCGCGGATGCGTCTCGCCGCGGACACCTCGCGCGCGAAGCGGGAGCGGAACTCCTGGTCCTCGGCCAGCTCGGGGCGGATCACCTTCAGCGCGACCCGCTGGCCGCGCTTGTCGGCGCCCAGGTAGACGACGCCCATGCCGCCCGCGCCCAGCCTCCGGTGCAGGCGGAACGAGCCGACGACACGCGGGTCCTCGCGCCGGAGCCGCATCATCGCCATGTCGTCCATCCCCGCTGCCTGCCTGGCCAGTCTGACGCCGACAGCTTACGGACTGACCGCCCGTCGCGCCGCGAGGCCGCGCCCGCGCGGGGCGGCGGATTGTCAGTGCCAGATGGGATCCTTGAAGGGTGGGGAAAATTCCGGCCGCTGACGGCCAGGAATTTCGTCATGCCGTCAACAGTCCGTCGGACAAGGGGGATTGACGCCATGAAGGGTGACCGCGTGGAGATAGTCGTCGACGCGGGCGACACGACAAGGACGTACGAAGTGGTCGCCACCAGGGCGGGCCGCAGGGTCGAAACGGCGGTCCGCCGAGGGGTGGTGGAAGTGAGCGAAGTCACCCGGTCCGGCTCCGTGGTGCGCACCGCGCGCTTCATGGCCACCCGGGTCCTCGCCCTGGTCGAGCAGCCCATGCCGACCGGCGACGCGGAGGACGAGGAAAGGGGCTGACGGTCCCCGTCCGCGCCCGCCCGGGAGATCCCCTCGGGGATGTCCCGGGGGTGCGGCCGGGTCCCTCCACCCAGGGGAGTACGCGACCGGACCCGGAGTCATCCTCGGGGAGGCCAGGGAAGCGGTACGAGGGCATGACGACCGGCGCCGGCGCCGCGCCTAATGTTGAGGTCAAGCGGCGGGCGGAGCACTCGTCCCCCGAGGTCAAACGCCCGCCGCCCTGACAACTGTGCATGATCACGGACCACGACCGGGAGAGGGCCATGGCGAACACGGTGAGCCGTACGGTGCGGCCGGCGCGCGGCAGCAGGATCGCCGCCTTCGGCATACGCCCGTCGGGCACCCGGCATCCGCTGGTGGCGGTGGCGATGGTGCTGCCGCTCGCGGTGCTGCTCGCGGTGGCCTTCGGGGGCTGGGACGCAGTGGTCACACAGGCGTCGTCCGTAGCCGGTCTGATGGGGCGCTGACAGACGCCCCGCGGCCCCGGAAGAGCGGTCCGGGTCCGCGAGGACCGGTGAACCAACCCCGTGGGGACGGGGGTACGGCGGACGGCATGAATGCCCGGGTACCGTGGCGGTACCCGGGCATCACACCCGGCATTGCCAGTGGGCGGCGCGCTGCCGCACAGTGGGCCGGTGACACGGGGCATGGGGGAGGAAGTGACCAGCAGCGGAGCACCGCTGACGCACGCCCTGGGGGCGGTCGCGGCAGCGGCCTCGCGGGTACCCGCCCAGGCGCGGCCCGCCGTGCTCGCCGAACGGCCCGACGCCACCGTCGTCCGCGGCGGCCGCCTCGTCGCCAAGGCCCACGCCCCGGGCACCGATCCGCAAGAGCTCGACCTGCGGCTGCGCGTGGCCGCCCATCCTCTGCTCGACGGCGTCCTGCTGCCCCCGGCGCCGCTGCCCGACCACGGCGGCGCGTTGAGCGCCGTGCTCCTCGGCCGCACCGTGAGCCTGTGGCCCCTCGGCGAGCCGGTCGACCGCGACGACCCGGACTCCGCACCCTGGGCGGAGGCCGGCGCGCTCCTGGCCCGTCTGCACACCGTGCCGGTGGCCGCGCTGCCCGGCCCGCCGCCGCAGATGCGCGGCCCCGTCAGGGCGGCCGGCGCGGTCGCGAGGATGCTCGCCGCCGGCGCCGGCGACCCGGCGGTGCTCGCCGCCTGGCGCGGCCTGCCGCCCTGGGCGCGCGGCGAGGCCCCGCAGCCGCGGCAGGTGCTGTGCCACGGCGACCTGCACCTGGGCCAACTGGTGCGCCACCCGGCGCCCGACGGGCCGTGGTGCCTCATCGACGTGGACGACCTCGGGCTCGGCGAGCCCGCCTGGGATCTGGCCCGGCCGGCGATGTGGTTCGCCGCCGGGCTGCTCGACCCCGCCGACTGGGGCCGCTTCCTCGGCGCGTACCGCGTCGGCGGCGGCCCCGCCGTTCCAGCGGACGGCGACCCGTGGCCGCATCTCGACGTGGCGGCACGGGCGTTGGCGGTCCAGACCGCGGCGACAGCCGTCGCCAAGGCCGCGCAGGAGGGCCGCGCACTCGACGGGACGGAACGCACCGTCCTCGATACGTGCCGCCGAATCGCGGAAGTAAAGTGCAGTCCTACGCCGGGGGAGGACCCCCGGCCGGCGCGAACGAGGAGATGAGCCGACGATGCTCTGTCCCAAGTGTCATGGCCCGATGCAGACGTTCACCCGCAGCGGCGTCCAGATCGAGCAGTGCGGCAACTGCCGGGGGATCTTCCTGGACTACGGGGAGCTCGAGGCGCTGACCCGCATGGAGTCGCAGTACGCCCAGCCCGCCCCGCCGCCGCCCGGTTACCCGCAGGCGTATCCGCAGCAGCACGCCGCCCCGGCCTGGGGCGCCCCGCACGGCGGGCACCACGGGGGCCACCACGGCCACCACAAGCAGCAGAGCTGGGCGCACATGCTCTTCTCGTCATGACACGACCGAGGGCCGGAGCGAACGCTCCGGCCCTCGGCTGCTGGTGGACGATACTGGGATTGAACCAGTGACCTCTTCCGTGTCAGGGAAGCGCTCTCCCGCTGAGCTAATCGTCCTCGGTACTGCGGGTGGTGCAGCGTGCGCGATACTGGGATTGAACCAGTGACCTCTTCCGTGTCAGGGAAGCGCTCTCCCGCTGAGCTAATCGCGCTCGGGTCCCCCGTGCCGAAGCGTCGGGGAAGGCCCTCCCGGGCCCAGTGGACGATACTGGGATTGAACCAGTGACCTCTTCCGTGTCAGGGAAGCGCTCTCCCGCTGAGCTAATCGTCCTCAGAGGTGGAGACGGGATTTGAACCCGTGTAGACGGCTTTGCAGGCCGTTGCCTCGCCTCTCGGCCACTCCACCAGCGCGGGGGCGGTGACCCCCACTTCGAGCGGACGACGAGATTCGAACTCGCGACCCTCACCTTGGCAAGGTGATGCTCTACCAACTGAGCCACGTCCGCAGTGTCTCCCCCGGAGCTCGCACCCGGGCGGGACCTCCGCCGATGCGCTTGCGCGTCCCGGCGACGAGTTGAACTCTAGCGGATTACGGCTCCGCCACCAAAACGCGTTTCCGCAGCGTGCCGGGTCGGTGACCAGCGCATCTCGTTCGTCGCCGCCGACTTAGACTCGCACTCGCCCCACCGGACCGACCTGGGAAGCCCCGTGCCCGACCTCGAGCCCCTCGCCAGATTCGGCGGCCTCGTCGCCTCCGACCTGCGGGATGTCACCACCGACCCGGCCGCGCTGGACTCGTCCGGCTTCTGGGCGGTGGTCGCCGGCTTCGAGGGCGACATGGTCTGCGCGCGCTTCGGGAACGTCCGGCCGGAACCTGCCGCGGCCGCCCACCGCCGGCTCTGGAAGGGCCCCGCCCCCGGCGACTGGACGTCCTCACTGGACCGCGCCGGGTACACCGCCGGAGTGCGCCGCGTCCGCGAGTACATCGCGGCCGGCGAGGTCTACCAGGCCAACCTCTGCCGGGTGCTCACCGCGCCGCTGCCCGATCCGGACGCCGACGTCGACGCCCTCGCGGCCGTCCTCGCCCGCGGCAACCCCGCCCCGCACGCGGGGACGGTCCGGCTGCCCGCGCACGGCATAGAGGTGGCCAGCGCCTCCCCCGAACTCTTCCTGCGCCGCCGCGGCGAGGTGGTCGAGTCCGGACCCATCAAGGGCACCGGCCGCACCGAGGCCGACCTGCTGCCCAAGGACCACGCCGAGAACGTCATGATCGTCGACCTGGTCCGCAACGACCTCGGGCAGGTCTGCGCCACCGGCACGGTCACCGTCCCCGACCTCTGCGTCGTGGAGAAGCACCCCGGCCTGGTCCACCTCGTCTCCACCGTGCGCGGCGAACTGCGCGAGGGTGCCGGCTGGGCCGCGCTGCTGGACGCCGCGTTCCCGCCGGGCTCCGTCACCGGCGCCCCCAAGTCCAGCGCCCTGCGCATCATCGCCGAACTGGAGACCGCCCCCCGCGGCCCCTACTGCGGCGGCATCGGATGGGTCGACGCCGACCGCGGCACCGGCGAGCTCGCCGTGGGCATCCGCACCTTCTGGATCGACCGCGCCGCCCCCGGCGGCCCCGTGCTGCGCTTCGGCACCGGTGCCGGGATCACCTGGGGCTCCGATCCCGAGCGGGAGTGGGACGAGACGGAACTGAAGGCCTCCCGGCTGCTGGCAGTAGCGTCGGGTACGTACGACTCGAACGAAGGCGAACGGAACCATGGGGCAGAGTGACACCGTGAGCACGACCACCGCCGGCGCGATCTGGGTCAACGGCGCGCTGCGCGAGACCGACGAGGCGTCCGTGTCCGTCATGGACCACGGCCTGACCGTCGGGGACGGCGTCTTCGAGACGCTCAAGGCCACCGGCGGCACCGCCTTCGCGATGGACCGCCACCTGCGCCGGCTGGCCCGCTCCGCGCGCGGCCTCGGCCTGCCCGAGCCCGACCTGGACGAGGTGCGCCACGCCTGCGAGGCCGTCCTCGCCGCCAACCCGGCGCCCCACGGCCGGCTCCGCGTCACCTACACCGGCGGCACCTCGCCGCTCGGTTCCGAGCGCGGAACCACGGGCCCCACCCTGGTCGTCGCCCTCGGCACCGCGACCGTCCGCCCCGACACGACGGCCGTCGTCACCGTCCCCTGGACCCGCAACGAGAAGGGCGCCCTCGCGGGGCTCAAGACGACCTCCTACGGGGAGAACGTCGTGGCCCTGGCCCGCGCCCACCAGCACGGCGCCTCCGAGGCGCTCTTCGCCAACACGCAGGGACGCCTCTGCGAGGGCACCGGCTCCAACGTCTTCGTCGTCCTCGGGGGCAAGCTGCTCACCCCGCCGCTCGCCTCCGGGTGCCTCGCCGGGATCACCCGCGAGCTCGTCATCGAGTGGGCCGGGGCCGAAGAGGCCGACCTGCCCTTCGAGGCCCTCGCCGAGGCGGAGGAGATCTTCGTGACCTCCTCGCTCCGCGACGTCCAGGGCGTCCACCGGGTCGACGACCGCGAGCTGGCCACCGGGGCCCGCCCCGGCCCGGTCACGGCCAAGGCGATGCGGGTCTTCGCGGAGCGGTCCGTGGAGCACCCGAACCCCTGAGCCGGGGCGGTCCCGGGTGGTTGAACCCGTGACGTAACCGCGGCGACCCGGTAGAACTCCACACCATGACCACCACCCTGCGCCCGGCCGAGCCCGAACAGCGCTGGCGCGGCGGAGTACGCGCCCGCCGCTTCCACGTCTGTGTCAACGGGCGCCCGGTGGGGGAGACCACCCTGTGCACCGACGCCCGGTTCGGGCCCGAGGTCGGGCGCATCGCCGCACTGCGGATCGACCACGACCAGCAGCGCCGCGGCCGCGGCACGGTCGCGGCCCTCGCCGCGGAGGAGGTCCTGCGGGGATGGGGCTGCCGCCGCATCGAGGTCTCGGTGCGGACGGAGGACGCGGCCGCGCTCCGGCTCGCGGGCGTGCTGGGGTACGTCGTCCGCAACCGGAACATGCTCAAGGCGCTGCCCGACGCGCCGCCCGCGCTGCCCGACGGCAGCGTCGTGCGGCCCATGACGGAGGCGGAGTACCCGGCGTGGGCGGCCCGCAGGCGGGACGAGTACGTCCGGTCCTGGACGCGGCGCGGCGTGCCCGAGGCGCAGGCCCGCGCCAAGGCCGAGGCGGACGACCTGGCCGCCCTCCCCGAGGGGCTCGGGACGCCCGGCGCCGTGCTGAGGGTGCTGGAGGTCGGCGGAGCCGGGGAGGCCGGGCAGGTGGTGGGGGAGCTGTGGCTGGGGCACAGGGACGAGGCCACGGGGTTCGTCTTCGACGTCCACGTCGCCGAGGGGCACCGGGGCCGGGGTCACGGGCGCACGCTCATGCTCGCCGCGGAGCGGGAGTGCCTGGCGGCGGGGCTGCGGTGGATCGGGCTCAACGTCTTCGCCGGGAACGAGGCGGCGGAGGGGCTCTACGGGGCGCTGGGGTACGGGGTGACGGAGGTGCATCTGGCGAAGCCGCTTCTCTGAGTGCCCGGGGGTGGGGGTTGCGGCCGGTTGCTGTGTGCGGGTTGTCTGCGCCTGCGGCGGGGCGTCCCCCGCCCTCCCTCCCCCCAGCCTTCGGCCGGGGGGACCCCCATGGGCGCACCCCGCCACACCCCCTCCGGTCGTGTGCGCGACTGACGGCCGGAGGGGGTGGGGGTTGTGGGAAGTCGTTCCGCAAGGCATGAGGGGCCTCCCGGCCGACGGCTGGCGGAGGGTTGGCACACCCCACCACCGGCGTGCACACGCCGGGATGCCGGTTACCGGCCCAGGGCGGCGTCCGCGAGGGACTCGATGCGGGTGCGGAGGCCGTCCTGGGACGTGCCGCCGTCGAGGCGTTCGCCGGAGATGACGTAGGTGGGGGTGCCGGTGACGCCGATGGCCTTGCCCTCGGCCTGGTCGGCGTCGACGACGAGGAGGTGCCGCCCGTCGACGAGCGCCGTGTCGACCTCTTCCGCGTCGAGGCCCAGGTCCGCCGCGATCTCGACCAGCAGTGCCTCGCCGCGCTCGCCCAGCTCGTCCGTGCGGGCGAGGACCGCCTCCGCGTACTCCCAGCCGCGGCCCTGGGCGAAGGCCTCCTCCGCGGCCTGGGCGGCGGCGTAGGCGTGCTTGTGCTTCTCCAGGGGGAAGTGCCGCAGCTGGATCTCCAGGGCGTCGCCGTACCGCTCGCGCAGGGCGTGCAGGTCGGTGAGGGCGGTGGCGCAGTCGGGGCACTGGAGTTCGCACCAGTACTCGAGGACGACGGTGCGGGGAGTCGCTTCGTTCATGGGGCCAGTCTCCCACCGGGGGAGGAGCCGTCCCGGAGATCACCCTGAGGTTGCCGCCGGGCCGTGGCCCGCAGGTGGGGGACGGGTGCACGATGGAGCGAGCAGACCATTTCGGAGGAGCTCCGCATGCTGACCTCGACCGTGTGTGTCGCGCTGTCCGCGGCGGGCCTGGCGATCGCCCTGCTCACCGCCTACCGGCGCAGGTTCCGCAGGGCGACGATGATCGCGGCGGTGGCGCTGCTGCCCGTCGGCCTGTACATGACGGGACTGGTGTCGCTGGCCGGGACCGTCGTCCGGGCCGTCGCCGACTGGGCGGCGGACCTGGTGTTCAAGCCGTCGGTGTGGGCGGGCTTCGCCGTGCTCGCCCTGTCGGTCGTGCTGTACTTCCTCGCTCGGGTATCGGGGCGCCGCAAGGGCGTCGCGGAGGCGAGCCCGCGCCGGGAGGTCGCGTCGGGCGCGGGGGCGCCGGCTCTGGCGCAGGGGAAGAAACCGGTCCCGAAGGCGGCGAAGACCGATCCCGACCTGGCCGAATTCGGTGAGATCGAGGAGATCCTCAAGCGCAGGGGGATCTGAGCGGCGTGTTGGTGGCAGGGGGGGGCGGGGTTACGTCATCATCGCCCTGGCGGACCTCAACTACCGCCCCCTGAGCGGGATTTGGTGTGTCCGGGGGCGTACGGTTGTGCGAGTTCGCGTCCCTCCGAGCACACCGTAAGGCCATGGAAGCCCAAGCAGACGACGACGAGCCCCGCGGCTGCCTGTTCGCGCTTTCCCAGCCGCCGCTCATGCTGTTCCTGACCGTGATCGGCAGTCTGCTCGCCTTCGGCGGGCTCTACGACCTCTGGCCGTTCTGAGCCGGCACGGCGACGGCCTCGCGGCGGCGCGCCCGGTACGCGGCGACGTGGAGCCGGTTGCCGCAGGTGCGGCTGTCGCAGTAGCGGCGTGAGCGGTTGCGTGACAGGTCGACGAAGGCGCGCCGGCAGTCCGGGGCGTCGCAGCGGCGCAGCCGTTCCCGCTCCCCGGCGACGAGGAGGAAGGCCAGGGCCATCCCGCAGTCGGCGGCCAGGTGGTCGGCGAGGGAGGCGCCCGGGGCGAAGTAGTGGACGTGCCAGTCGTAGCCGTCGTGGTCGGTCAGCCGGGGCGTGGTGCCGGCCTCGGCGACGAGCGAGTTGACCAGCGCCGCGGCCTCGGGCGTGGCGGGCGCGGAGAAGACCTGGGCGAAGAGCTGCCGTACGGCGCGCACCGCGACGAGGTCGTCCTCGTCGAGCGATCCCACGTCGCTGATCTCGTTGCGCTCCACGAAGGCGCGCAGCGCCGCGAGGTCGGCCAGACCCTCGCGGCCGTCACTCTCCGGTGTGGTGTTGATGAGATCCACCACGCAGTCGAGTGCGCACCTGGTGTCATGGTTGATCAGCACGGAATCGCTCTCTCCCTGGCCTGGTGGGTCGGGCGTTCCGGTGACTTTAGCGCGAGAGCCGTCGTCGTGGAGCGTGCTGCTCCCCGACGACGGCTCCGGCAGGTCGGGTCCGCGCCGTACCCCCGAGATGCGTACGGCGACGGACGGTCGGTGGACTCAGCTCTCGGCGAGGATGTGCGAGAGCTCGGTGTCCAGGTCGAAATGACGGTGTTCGGTGCCGGGGGGCACCGCGGCGTCGGTCCGCTTGAGGAACGACTCCAGGGCCCGCGCCGGGGCCTCGAGCAGCGCCTCCCCCTCCGGAGAGCTGAGGGCGATGCACACGACGCCCTGGCCGTGACTGCGGGACGGCCAGACCCGGACGTCGCCGGTGCCGGTGGGCCGGTGCAGACCTTCGGCGAGCAGGTCGCGGGCGAAGACCCATTCGACTGTCTCCTCGGCACCGGTGTGGAAGGTGGCGTGCACGGCGTAGGGATCGGCCGTGTCGTACCGCAAGCCCGCGGGTACGGGCAGTGACGATTCGCTCGACACAACGAGGCGCAGGTGCAGCTCGCAGCTGACCGTGGTGTTCATAAGCGCCAGGGCCTTTCGCTCAGTGTGCGCTCGGGGATTCGCACGTCGGCGAAATCGACATGCCACCTGCGGGGACGTTGTAAACCCCTCTGACGGGTTTGTGAGGGTTCCGGTACCTCGTCCGGCCGAGTTCTTTTCCTCCCCGGCGAGCCATTCCGGTGACGAAGTGGCTTCGGGTAAGTTTGGGAGCATGACTGCGGAGAGTGACGGGCGGGAGGTGGCCGTGGCCATGGATCCCGCGACCGTCGACAACGGGGACGGCGGGGACGTGGAGCCCGAGGGCTCCGAGCGCCCGCTGGGGTCGAGGGCGCCACGTTTCATCCGGCGCTCCCGCGCGCTGCACGTGAGCTGGCAGGTCGGGGTCTTCCTGGTGGGTCTGGCGATCGTCGGGACGGGCGTGGTCCTGCTCCCGCTGCCGGGACCCGGCTGGGTGGTGATCTTCGCCGGCATGGCCGTCTGGGCGACCGAGTTCGTCTGGGCCCAGCTGGTGCTGCGCTGGACGAAGCGGAAGGTGACCGAGGCGGCACAGAAGGCGCTCGACCCGAAGGTGCGGCGGCGGAACCTGACGCTGACCGCCATCGGGCTGGTGATCATCGGCGTCCTCCTGGGGTACTACCTCTGGCGGTTCGGCTTCGTGATGCCGTGGAAGGCCGACCTGCACTGAGGGCGCACCGTCCGCGATGGTCGGGGCACCCGCTGACATGCGGTAATGTTGTTCCCGCACCGGGGCGATTAGCTCAGCGGGAGAGCACTTCGTTCACACCGAAGGGGTCACTGGTTCGATCCCAGTATCGCCCACCCGGACCGAGGGCCCGGAAGCCGAGAGCGGCTTCCGGGCCCTCGTCGTCGTATCCGGCGGTGGTGCCGTACCAGTGAGTACGGGAAGCGCTTTCCGTCATTCTGCGCCTTACCCATTGACGCCTCGGCAGGGTCTCCCTACGGTTTCTCGGCAAGCGCTTGCCTTAATCGTTTCAGGCCCTCCGCGGGACGCGGGGTGGCGTCTGCCCGAAGGGGGCTTGTCGTGGGCGTTCGACGGAGTGTGCGCGGGCCGTGGGGCCTCAGGGCCGCCAAGGCCGCGGTCGCCGCGCTGGCGCTGCTGGCGGCCGGCTGCGGGGGCGGCGGCGACCCGGACGGCGGGACCGTGACCATCCGCTACTCGTGGTGGGGCGCCCAGGACCGCGCCGAGCTGATCCGGAAGACGATCGCGCTCTTCGAGAAGGACCACCCGCACATCAAGGTCAAGACCGACTTCGCCGAGTACGCCGACTTCTGGAGCAAGTTCACCACCCAGGCCGCCGGCGGCAACGCCCCCGACGTCTTCCAGAACTCCGTCGCCTTCCTGCGCAAGTACGGTGAGAAGGACCTGCTGCTCGACCTGAACACCCAGGTCAAGGCCGGCAACCTCAGCATGGACGACTTCCGGGCCGGCCTGGAGAAGGCCGGCGAGGTCGACGGCAAGCTGCTCGGCGTCCCCGTCGGCGGCAACACCTTCGCCCTGGTCTATAACCCCGAGGCCTTCGAGCGCGTCGGCGTCACCCCCGCCGCCGGCTGGACGTGGGACGAGTTCGACGCCGCCGTCCACAAGATCAGCGCAGCCGAGGGCGACCTCTACGGCGCCAGCGACAACGGCGGGGTCATGTACCTGTACGACCTCTACCTGCGCCAGAACGGCAAGGCGTTCTTCACCGCCGACAACGAGCTCGGGTTCACCGAGACCGACCTCAGGCAGTGGTGGGGCGACCACTACGCCGACAACAAGGCGGGCGACCTGGTCCCGGCCAAGAAGAGCGAGCAGATCAAGCCCAAGTCCTCGGTCAGCGGCGACCTTTCCGCCGCCGAGTTCACCTGGGACAACTTCATCGTCCGCTACGCCGCCGAGACCGGCACCAAGCTCGCCCTGGCCCCGGTCCCGACCACCGACGGCACCAGGACCGGCCAGTACATCTCCTCGCTGATGCTCAGCGGATCGGCCCGCACCCGGCACCCCGAGGAGGTCGCGGAGTTCATCGACTTCATGGTCCACGACCCCGAGGTCGGGAAGATCATGGGCTACAACCGCGGCGTCCTGCCCACGAACGCCCAGTTCGACGCGTACCGGCCGACCGGCGTCGACGCGCAGATCGCCGCGTACGAGAAGTCCGTGACCGGGGTCATCGAGCCGATCACCCCGCACCCGGCGGGCGCAGACGTCGCGGAGGCGGCCTTCCTGCGGATCTACGGCGACGTCGCCCTGGGCAAGACCTCGGTCGACGACGCCGTCACACAGTTCTTCGGCGAGGCGAAGACCGCGCTCGGCTCCTGAGGGGACATCCCGTGACGCGCACCCAGACCGCCGTGCCGGATGTCGCCGAGCGGCGCCGCACCCCGCAGGACCGGCCCCCGGAAGGCCGGCGGCGGGGACGCCGGGAGACCCTGGCCGGCTACCTGTTCCTGACCCCGTGGTGCGTCGGCGTCCTGCTGCTGACACTGGGCCCGATGCTCGTCTCGCTCTACCTGGCCTTCACCGACTACAACCTCTTCGACTCCCCGAAGTGGACCGGGCTGAGGAACTTCCGCGACATGTTCGCCGACGACCGCTGGTGGCACTCGGTGCGGGTGACGCTGGAGTACGTACTGGTCGGCACCCCGCTCAAGCTCGCCGCCGCCCTCGCCGTGGCACTGCTGCTGGTCAGGCCCCGTCGGGGCCAGGGCTTCTACCGCTCCGCCTTCTACACCCCGTCGCTGATCGGGGCGAGCGTCAGCATCGGCATCGTGTGGCGCTCGGTCTTCCAGGACGACGCCGTCGTGGACCGCGCGCTGCACCTCGCCGGCTGGGACGTCGGCGGCTGGGTCGGCGACCCCGACTGGTCGCTGCCCACCCTCGTCACCCTGACCGTCTGGCAGTTCGGCGCCCCGATGGTGATCTTCCTGGCGGGGCTGAAACAGGTGCCGCGGGAGCTGTACGAGGCGGCGGAGGTCGACGGGGCCGGGGCCTGGCGGCGGTTCCGCTCCATCACCCTGCCCCTGATCTCACCGGTGCTCTTCTTCAACCTGCTGCTCGAACTCATCCACTCCTTCCAGGTCTTCACCTCGGCAGTGGTCCTCGGGGGCAGCGGCGGCGGGGCCGGCGGCCCGGCCGACTCCCTGCTCGTCTACACCTGGTACCTGTACGAACAGGGCTTCCGCAACCTGCGCATGGGCTACGCGTCCGCCATGGCCTGGATGCTGATGCTGGGCATCGGCCTGCTGACCGCGCTGCTGTTCCGCACCCAGCGCGACTGGGTCCACTACGAGGACGGGACGGACGCCCGATGACCCCCGCCGGCACGGCCCGCCGCCGCACGGCACGCACCCTCGCCTGGCACGCCGGCGCCCTCGCCCTGCTCGTGGTGATCCTCTACCCGGTGGTGTGGCTGGTCGGCGCCTCGCTCAAGCCCGGCGACGAGATCGTCGGCAGCCTGGAACTGCTGCCCGGCCGCCCCATCGCCGACAACTACCGGCGGCTGACCCGCGGCATCGCCGACATCCCCGTCTCCACCTTCTTCACCAACTCGCTCGTCCTGGCCGTCGGTTCGGTGGTGGGCGTACTCACCTCCTGCTCGCTGGCGGCCTACGCCTTCGCCAGGATCCGCTTCGCCGGGCGCAACCTGCTCTTCGCGGTCATGATCTCGACGCTGCTGCTGCACCTTCCAGGTGCTCATCATCCCGCAGTACGTGCTCTTCCAGAAACTCGGCCTGATCAACACTTACGTTCCGTTGCTGCTCGGGAAATACCTCGCCGCGGACGCGTTCTTCGTCTTTCTCATGGTGCAATTCATGCGCAATCTCCCGCGGGAATTGGACGAGGCCGCGCGCCTCGACGGCTGCGGACATCTGCGCATCTATTGGAGCATCGTGCTCCCTTTGTGCCGGCCCGCCCTCATCACGAGCGCCATCTTCACGTTCATCTGGTCCTGGAACGACTTCATCGGGCCCCTGCTGTACCTGAACGAGCCCGACAAGTACACGGTCTCGCTCGGGCTGAAGATGTTCATCGACCAGGACAGCGTGGCCGACTACGGCGGCATGGTCGCCATGTCGCTGGTCGCCCTCCTGCCCGTGCTCCTCTTCTTCCTGGCCTTCCAGCGCCACCTGGTCGAGGGAGCAGCCACGTCCGGACTGAAGGGCTGAGGCCGATGGCGTTCGGCGGTGCCCGTACTGCTGTGGGTCGGTTCGCGCTGTTCGCCGAGTGCCTGCTGACCGGGGTGTGGCTGGTGGCTGCCGCGCTGCCGCTGGTCACCGCGCTGCCCGCGTTCGCCGCCGCCTGCGGGCACCTGCGGCGGCACCTGGACGGAGAGCGGTCCACGTGGCGCGACTTCATGGCGGAGACCGCGGCCGCGACCCGCGCCGGGTGGCGCTGCACGCTGCTGTGGTGGGGCGGGCTCGCGCTGCTCGGGCTCGACCTGGCGGTGGCCCGTTCCGGGATGCCCGCTGGGGGAGCGTTCACGTGTGCCGGTGTCCTGGCCGCGGTCGTCCTCGTGGTGACGGGGATTCGCGCGGCTGCGGTCTGGCGGCCCGGGGAGAGCGGCCGGGGTGCGGCCGGCCGTGCGGTGCGGCGCGTCGTGGGCGACCCCGGGGGGACGCTGCTTCTTGTGGGCGGGGTGGTGGTGGTCGGGGTGGCCGCGTGGATGCTTTTGCCGCTGGGGGCGGTGGCGTTGGGGTGCGTGGCGGGGGCGGCGGTGGCGGTGGAACGCCGTTCCTCTGCTGGTGCGTTGTGATGGCGGGTGGGGTGCCTCTTGCGGCCCGTTGTTGTGTGCGGGTTGTTTGCGCCTGCGGCGGGCGGTTTCCCCGCCGCCCGCCCGATTGCCCGGCGCGGTCAGTGCGGGTCTCGCATCGTGTGCCTGGGTCGGGGCCGCGCCGGCGCACTCCCCCAGCCTTCGGCCGGGGGGACCCCCTCAGCGCTCGCGGTTTGTCCCTGCAGTATTCGGCGCCGGGTTCGCCGCTCGTCTCCCCCCAGCCTTCGGCCGGGGGGAGGGAGGGCGGGCGGGGGACGCCCGCCGCAGGCGCAAACAAAGCCGCACACAATCACCGGGCCCCACAGAACGCACCCGGCACCGCTAGCGGAGGCGCCCCAGTGCGTTCCGCACGCGCCGGACGTCGCGCAGACGGCGCTCGTACGTCGCCCCGACCCCGAGCAGGAGGACGCCCGCCAGGGCGAGCGGCACCCAGCGGGGGACCGCGCCGAGGGCCTGGGCGATGTAGGGGGCCAGTTCGTGCAGCGCGTCGAGCGCGAGCACGCCCGCCCCCAGCAGGAGCGGTGCCGCCAACCGGTGGCGGGCACCGAGGAGCATCACGGCGAGCGAGGCCGCGCCCAGGGTCAGGGGGCGGACCCAGCCCGGGTCGCCCCAGGCGGCGGCGAGGCTGGGCAGGAGGGTCGCGCAGAGCCCGGGGGCGTAGGCGGCCCAGGACGAGGACGCGGGGTCGCGGCGTCGCCGCAGGGCTCCGACGGCCAGGGCGGCGACCGTGACGGGGAGGGTGTACGCCTCCGGGACGTGGACGTCGGACGCCGCGAGGCGTACCCAACTCGCCGCGATCATCAGGCAGGTCGCGACGTAGCCGAGCCACCGCCGGTCGGCCTGCAGCGCCGCGACGGCCGCGGCGAGGACACCTGCGAGGGCGAGGGCCAGGGCGAGGAGTGCGGGGTCGTCGGCGACGAGGCCGATCGCGAGGAGGGCCGCGGCGTGGCCGGGGTGCTCGAAGGGGCGTCCGGGGGCGCGGAGGGCGGCGGCCTGGGCGGCCGCGGCGATCGCGAGGAGGGTGAACGCGGCCGCGTGGGCGGGCAGTCCGGTCCAGGCGAGGCCCGCCGCGCAGGCGACCCCCGCGGCGGCGCTCACCACGCGGGTGCGCGGGGCCACGACGCACAGCGCGCCGAAGCAGGCCAGCAGCAGGGCGAGCACGGTGAGCGTCGTCGTGCGCTCCGGGTGGGCCCACGCGACGGCCGTCACGGCGAGCCCGCAGGCGCCCACCAGGGCGGTCCAGGTGAGCGCCCGGGCCGACAGCGCGAGCAGCGCGGCCACGACGACGAGCCGTACGGGCAGCGGGCCGGGCACGCACACGGCGACCACGGCCGCGACCAGGGCGCCGGAGGCGGCGAGCGGGCCGTACGGGGTGGCGCGGTGCAGCCGCGCCGCCGTGGCCAGTTCCGCCGCGAGCAGGCCGGACACGGCGACCGCGCCGTACGGCCCCTCCCACGCGTCGGGCGCGACCACGCCCACGATCAGCGAGGGCAGCGCCCACAGCAGGGCGAGGGCGTGCACCGCGGCGGCGCCGGCCGCGAGACCGGCGGCCACCGTGCGGAGGCGGGCCGGGACGGCGCGGGCCGCCGCGCCGAGCACGACCGCCGCGCACGCCAGGTACCCCGGCACGATCCACTCGCCGGGCACGTCCGACCGGAGGATCCCGCCGGCCGCGCCCACGACCGCGAGCGCCGCGACCCCGGACAGGATCCCCGACACGGTGGGGGGCGCCGCGGGCCGCAGTGCGACGGTGAGCGCCACCGCGGCGGCGCCCAGCAGCAGTACGCCCGCGCGCAGTGCCGCTCCGCCGTCGTCGGCCGAGACGGAGAGCCCGCCCGCGGTGAGCAGCGTGCCCAGACCGACGGCCGTCCCGGCGACGGCGGCGGTGATCCGCGTCCCGCGCCCGCCGGTGAGGAGGGCGACCGCCGCGTCCAGCGCGGCCGTGACGAGCAGGGCGGCCGCGAGCCCGTACGCCGACTCCGCGGCCGACGCCCACAGCGCCAGGGGGAGTTGACCGATCACCACGGCGAAGGGCACCGGCAGCACGAGCCGCCCGAGCGCCTTCCCGTACCCGGCCCAGAGCGCGGCGACGACGGCCAGGGACACCGCCGCGAAGCGCAGCCCGTCGGCGCCGGGGAACGCCACGCGGTGCAGCGCGTACGCGTCGAGCAGCAGCAGGACGAGGCCGAGGCAGGCGACGACCTCGGCCGTGGCGGTCAGCGTGCGGCGCAGCAGCAGTACGGGCACGCCCGTCGCCGCGAGGGTCAGCGCGCCCAGGACGGCGGCACGTCCGCCGATGCCGAGGTGGCCCCAGCTGATGACGGTGAACGCGATCGCGGCGACCGCCAGCAGCATACCGCCCAGGGCGAGCAGCAGGTTCTGCACCGCGTGGGGCGACGTCTCGCGGCGCGGCGGGGCACCCCACGGCGTGCCCCACGGCGCCGGCGGGTACGGCGGCCGCAGCTGCGCCAGCAACTGCCCGCGGCGTGCGATGAGGCGGCCGCGTTCGGCGTCCAGCCGCAGGAGGGCGCGGTCGGTCTCGCGCAGTTCCTCGGCGACCGGCCCGACCAGGGGCAGCGCGCAGCGCGGGCACGCGGGCGGCGCCGTCGCGGGCAGGTAGGTGCCGCACGCGGGACAGCGGTCGTGCGGCGGGGGCATCGTCTCCATGGCTCGGAGTGTGGCGCGGCCCACGTGCGCGGGCATGCGCGCCGGTACTCAGATCCGCGCTGAGTACGCACACTGGCTCCATGGACTGGAGCCGCTACCGCTTCCGCAGCCTGTGGCGGATCGCCGCCCCGCCCGAGGCCGTGTACGGCCTCCTGGAGCGCCCGCACGAGTACCCGGTCTGGTGGCCCCAGGTCCGCGAGGTGCGGCAGACCGGCGAGACCGCCGGCACCCTGCGCTTCCGCTCGGTCCTGCCGTACGACCTGTTCGTCACCGCGCACCAGACCCGCCGCGACCCGCGCGCGGGGGTGCTGGAGGTGGCGATGTACGGGGACCTGGAGGGGTGGGTGCGCTGGACGGTCGGCGCGGACGGGGCGGGCGGCGGCACCCGGCTGCTCTTCGAGGAGGACGTGATCGTCAACAAGCCGCTGATGCGGCGGCTGGCCGTCCCGTGCCGGCCGCTGTTCCGTGCGAACCACGCGCTGATGATGCGGCAGGGGCGGCGGGGCCTGTCCGCCCGGCTGCGCGCGGAGGGGGCACCGGGCCGGGAAGCCGTTTGAACGCAGCCGCCCGCGCCCTGTATTGTTCAGGTCGTCCCGGGCGATTAGCTCAGCGGGAGAGCACTTCGTTCACACCGAAGGGGTCACTGGTTCGATCCCAGTATCGCCCACCGTCACGAAGGGCCGGTCCATCACGGACCGGCCCTTCGGCGTGTGCCTAGGCCGCCGGTTCCTCGGGGGCCCGCGCGGGTGTCGGCCGCAGCGGCCAGGCCGGGTCGACCCGGTCGTCCGTGCCGCTGCGGGCGAACCACGCCTGCAGCCCGCGGGCCTGGCCGGCGTGCCAGAGGGCCTGGCGGGCGTGGAGTTCGGCGGGCGGCACCCCGCCGATCCGTGTGGCGAAGCGGTGGCCCAGCACCCGTACGAGCGCGAGCGCGGCGAGGGCGTCCGCCGCGGCGTCATGGGCGTCGGTCAGCACCACGCCGTAGTGCGCGCACAGGTCGGTGAGGGTGCGGCGGCCCTTGCGGTAGCGGTCGAGGTGCTTGTCCAGGACCCGGGGGTCGAGGACCCGCAGCGGGCCGCGGACCAGGTAGGCGTCGAGCGCCATGCCGCGGTGGCGCTTCAACTCCCGGTCGAGCAGCGTCAGGTCGAAGGGTGCGTTCATCACCACGAGCGGCACGCCGGCCGCGGCCTGGTCGGCCAGCGCGCGTGCCAGTTCCTCCATCACCGGGCCGGGACGGCGTCCGTTCGCCCGGAGGTAGTCGTCGTCCAGCCCGTGCACCGCGCGGGCCCCTTCGGGCACCGGGACCCCCGGGTCCACCAGCCAGCGGGTCGTCCTGGCCGGTATGCCGGGGGCGTCCTCGATCACCAACGCGGCCGAGACCACCCGGTCGTGTTCCACGTCGACCCCCGTGGTCTCGGTGTCGAAGGCGGCCAGCGGGCCGTCGTACCAGTGCGGCATGGCGCACCTCCCGTGCGGATCGCAGGATGCGGGCGGCCGGCGGCCGCCCTTACGGTACGTACCCGTGACCGCACGTCACCGAACCGCAACGGTTTGCGACTTGTCGCTGGTGGGGATGAAGAGGGCAACGGGGATCACTAGGATTCCCGCGCCCGGAAAGGCACGGAGAGCGATGGCGCTCGAGCAGCCCGGCCCGGGTGGGCTGCTGTCCGAACCGAACGCACCGCTGCGCGGCGGACTCGCCACCACCAGCTGCATGGAAACCCTCCAAGTGGGATATCTGCACGCGGTGGCGGCGGCCGCTGGTTGTTCGCTCGCCCAGCCCTTCCCGGACAACGGCATCGACTGGCACATAAGCCACAGTTCGCACGGCCACGGTGTGGACGACGAGGTCACGATCAAGGTGCAGCTCAAGTGCACCTACCAGGTCGCCCCGCGGCCTCCCGGTCCGACCTTCGGCTTCACCCTGGAGAACGAGCACCTGGTGAAGCTGGCCCGGACCCCGGTCTCGGTGCACAAGATCCTCGTGGTGATGCTCGTGCCGCGCACCCAGGAGGAGTGGCTGCGTGCCGGCCACGACCGGCTGGAGCTGCGGCACTGCTGCTACTGGACGAACCTCGCCGGTCACGCCGCGACCGGCAAGCGCAAGACGACCGTGCGGATACCCACCGCGCGGATCTTCGACGACCGGGCCCTGTGCGAGATCATGACGCGGGTCGGGGCGGGAGGGAGGCCCTGATGAGCCGGACGGCAGACGACGCACTCGTCCCGCCCGACCCCGAGCGGGTCGACCCCGGCGTCCTCGTCGCGCTGCTCGTCCGCCACGGCTGGCGGCGGCGTGGCGGCGCCCCGGGCCGCTACACACGCTGGACGCCCCCGGGCGAGCCGGAGTCCGCCGCCCGGACCAGCCTCCTGGTGCCCGAGCGGCGTACCGCGGGCGCCCGCTACGCCGACCACGCCGAGCTGCTGGGCGAGGCCCTCGACGCCCTCGCCCGCTGCGGCGAGCCCTCGGCGCGCGAGGTGCTGACCGCGCTCGCCGTCCCCGGCGACGAGATCCATTGGCACCAAGAGCTGCCGCCGGCCGCCGGCGCGGCCGTGCCGTGGACGGCGGCGGAGCAGCTGCGCGCGGCCGCCCGCGCCATGCTCATGTCCGCCGCCCGCGCCGAGCGGGACCGCTTCGGCTACTTCGGCGCGCGCCACACCGGGCACGCCAACGCCTTCCTGGAGCAGGTGCTGGTCGGTGCCGCGCCGGGGCACCAGCTCACCGCGTACGCGCCGGTTCCCGAGGGCCGCCGCACCGTGACCACGCTGCTGCGCGCGCTGCAGGCGGCCCGGGACGCCGTGGACTACCAGCGGACCACCGGCGGCATGGAGGCCTTCGACGCGGCGGTGGGCCTCGGCGTCTGCCACGAACTGGCCGACTCCCTGATCCGGATGGTGCGCGGCACCGAGGGCGTGGTGGTCACCCTCGCCTGGGCCCCGGCGGCCGGGCCGCCCGTGGGGTTCGCCAGGGTGCCGGAGCCGGTCGAGTTCTCCCCTGGCGACCTCCCCGCGCTGGAGGCCGCCAGTGAGCGTTACGTGCGCGAGGAACCCTCGGTCGACGTGCGCGTCACCGGCACCGTCACCCGGCTGCGCCGGCCGCGCCCCTCCGGGGGCGGCAGCATCCGGCTGCGCGTCCTGGCCGGTGCGGACGTCCGCCACGTACGCATCCGCCTCCCCGAGGAGGGGTACCGCATCGCGGCCCAGGCGCACCTGGTCGGGCTGCCGGTCCGGCTGTCCGGGCGGCTGGAACGGCGTACCGGCTTCCGCCACCTCACCCACCCGTCGGCGCTGACCCCCGTCCACGTCGACGAGTCCGACCGCGACCGGCTGATGAAGGCCCTGCACGGCGGCGTCGACACCTTCGAGGACTCCTTCGGCGGCTGACCGGGGGGCGCACCGGGCGGGGGCCCCCGACGCCGGGGCCATCGCTTCGCGGGGCACCCGCCCGGCTCGGTAGGATTCACCGGTGCAGCTTTCCGCTGCCGGACCCAGTGGGACATACGTCAGGAGAGACCGGTGTCAGACGTCCGTGTGATCATCAAACGCGATTCCGATGAGCAGGAAGAGCGGCTGGTCACGACGGGCACGACGGCCGCCGAGCTCTTCGACGGCGACCGCACCGTCGTCGCCGCGCGGGTCGGGGGCCAGCTGAAGGACCTCGCCTACGAGGTCGCCGACGGCGACGAGGTCGAGCCCGTCGGGATCGCCAGCGAGGACGGCCTCAACATCCTGCGCCACTCCACCGCGCACGTGATGGCGCAGGCCGTGCAGGAGCTCTTCCCGGAGGCCAAGCTCGGCATCGGCCCGCCGATCAAGGACGGTTTCTACTACGACTTCGACGTCGAGAAGCCTTTCCACCCCGACGACCTCAAGCGCATCGAGAAGAAGATGCAGGAGATCGTCAAGCGCGGCCAGCGCTTCTCCCGCCGTGCCGTCGGCGACGACGCGGCCCGCGAGGAACTCGCCGACGAGCCCTACAAGCTGGAGCTGATCGGCCTCAAGGGCTCCGCAGCCGAGGCCGCCGAGGGCGCCTCCGCCGAGGTCGGCGCCGGCGAGCTGACCATCTACGACAACCTGGACGCCAAGACCGGCGAGCTGTGCTGGAAGGACCTCTGCCGCGGTCCGCACCTGCCCAGCACCAGGTTCGTCCCGGCGTTCAAGCTGATGCGCTCGGCCGCCGCCTACTGGCGCGGCAGCGAGAAGAACAAGCAGCTGCAGCGCATCTACGGCACCGCCTGGCCCTCCAAGGACGAGCTCAAGGAGTACCTGGACTTCCTCGTCGAGGCCGAGAAGCGCGACCACCGCAAGCTCGGCTCCGAGCTCGACCTGTTCTCCATCCCGGAGCAGATCGGCTCGGGCCTGGCGGTCTTCCACCCCAAGGGCGGCATCGTCCGCCGGGTCATGGAGGACTACTCGCGCCGCCGGCACGAGGAGGAGGGGTACGAGTTCGTCTACACCCCGCACGCCACCAAGGGGAAGCTCTTCGAGACCTCGGGCCACCTGGACTGGTACGCCGACGGCATGTACCCGCCCATGCAGCTCGACGAGGGCGTGGACTACTACCTCAAGCCCATGAACTGCCCGATGCACAACCTGATCTTCGACGCGCGCGGCCGCTCGTACCGTGAACTGCCGCTGCGCCTGTTCGAGTTCGGCACCGTGTACCGGTACGAGAAGTCGGGTGTCGTGCACGGCCTCACCCGGGCCCGCGGCTTCACCCAGGACGACGCGCACATCTACTGCACCAAGGAGCAGATGGCGGACGAGCTCGACAAGACGCTCACCTTCGTCCTCAACCTGCTGCGCGACTACGGCCTGACCGACTTCTACCTGGAGCTGTCGACCAAGGACCCGGAGAAGTTCGTCGGCTCCGACGAGATCTGGGAGGAGGCCACCGAGACGCTGCGGCAGGTGGCCGAGAAGCAGGGCCTCCCGCTCGTCCCCGACCCGGGCGGCGCCGCGTTCTACGGTCCGAAGATCTCCGTCCAGGCCAAGGACGCCATCGGCCGCACCTGGCAGATGTCGACCGTGCAGCTCGACTTCAACCTGCCCGAGCGCTTCGACCTGGAGTACACGGCCGCGGACGGCACCAAGCAGCGCCCGGTCATGATCCACCGTGCGCTCTTCGGTTCCATCGAGCGCTTCTTCGCGGTGCTGCTCGAGCACTACGCGGGCGCCTTCCCGGCATGGCTGGCCCCCGTCCAGGCGGTCGGCATCCCGATCGGCGACGCGCACGTGTCCTACCTGCAGGAGTTCGCCGCCGAGGCGAAGAGGAAGGGCCTGCGCGTCGAGGTGGACGCCTCCGCCGACCGGATGCAGAAGAAGATCCGCAACGCGCAGCGCAGCAAGGTGCCGTTCATGGTCATCGTCGGCGACGAGGACATGGCGGCGGGCTCGGTCTCCTTCCGCTACCGGGACGGCTCGCAGAAGAACGGCATCCCGCGCGACGAGGCGATCGCCGAGATCGCCAAGGCCGTCGAGGACCGGGTCCAGGTCTGAGCCGCCGGCACGACGCACGGCGACGGGCCCCCGGAGGTCAGCCCTCCGGGGGCCCGCCCGCGTCCGGCCGCTCGTCGGCACGGCGGAAGCTCTGGGTGAGCCAGGCCGAGAACGAACCGACGACCGCGCCGATCAGGACGACGCCCAGGAACATCACCCCCACCGCGATCACCCGTCCGCGCACCGTCACCGGCACGAGGTCGCCGTAGCCGGTCGTGGTGATCGTGGAGCACAGCCACCACACCGACTGGCCGTAGGTGCGGATCTGCGCGCCGGGCGCGTCGTGCTCGTCCGCGTACACCTGCAGGCTCGCCGCGAAGCCGAGGAGCAGCGCGCTGAGCCCCGCGTACCCCATCACCCGGGCCTCCAGGGAGAACCGCGGCTGCTTGTGCAGGTCCTGGACCCTCCCGTAGATCTGCAGCAGACGCAGCGGGCGCAGCAGCGGCAGGACCACCACGACCAGGTCGAGCCAGCGCCGGCGGACGTAACTCCAGCGGTGCGGCGCGACGGCCACCCGGACCAGGTAGTCCAGCACGAAGAGTCCCCAGGTCACGACGGTGACCGTCAGCAGCAGATCGGACCATTCGGGCGGCAGGTCCGGGACGAGCACGCGCACCGCGTACGTGACGAGGAACACCAGGGACGCGAGGGACAGCGGCACACTGCCCCGACGCTCCCACTCCCGCAGCCGCCGCTCGTCATCCATGGGCATGGGGCCAGCATCGTGCCCCGCACGCGGGAGCGCCCCCGGCGACACGCAGGGCCGGGACGACGCCATATGCTGCAAGGCATGACGAGTGAGCCGGAACTGCAGAACGGAGTCGGGACGCAGGACGCGTTCCAGCGCCTGTGGACGCCGCACCGCATGGCGTACATCCAGGGCGAGAACAAGCCGACCGGCCCAGGGGCCGGCGACGGCTGCCCCTTCTGTGCGATTCCGGAGATGAGCGACGAGGACGGGCTCGTCATCGCGCGCGGCGACGTCGTCTACGCGGTCCTCAACCTCTACCCGTACAACGGCGGCCACCTGATGGTGGTGCCCTACCGTCACGTCGCGGACTACACCGACCTCGACGGGCCGGAGACCATCGAGCTCGCCGAGTTCACCAAGCGCGCCATGGTCGCGCTGCGCTCGGCCTCGGGCGCGCACGGCTTCAACATCGGCATGAACCAGGGCACCGTGGCGGGCGCCGGGATCGCCGCGCACCTGCACCAGCACGTGGTGCCGCGCTGGGGCGGCGACACCAACTTCATGCCGGTGGTCGGCCACACCAAGGTGCTGCCGCAGCTCCTCGCCGACACCCGCAAGATGCTCGCCGACGCCTGGCCGGCCGGCTGACCCGGTCCGTCCCGCCGACCGGGCCGGGGCCGGGCGGCGCGCGAGCCGTCCGCCCCCGGGCCCGTCAGTAGACGTCGGCCTCGCTGGGCGAGGCGTCCTGCACCATGTTGCTCAATATGCCCGAGCGGTTGTTGAACTTCGAGACGTCCACCCCGTTCTCCTCCATGACGGTGATGGCCGCGGAGTGCACCGCCCGCAGCACGGGGGTGGCGGCGCGCAGGGCGTCGTCGGCCATGAAACGGTGGTTCCAGGGCTGTGAGGCCCAGCTGTGCCGCAGACCGAAGGGCTCGGGCAGGACGATCTTGCCGCCGAGGTGGTCGAGCACCTGGGGGAAACGGGTCAGGGGGGCCCGGGCGGCCAGCCGCACCACCTCGTCGCTCGTCACGAGCGGCAGCTGCACCTTCTTCGTCTCCCAGAACTTGACCGGGTGGGCTATCTCCTTCTCCTTGGCCTCCGGTGCCGTGGTGAACAGGGAGTGCACCGGTCCGAGCGCGTGCCCGGTCACCTCGATCCGCAGGGTGCTCGCCAGCACGGTCACGGTGACCATCATGGTGATCACCAGCTGACCGTCCCAGACCACGAACTGCAGACCCAGGTAGTGCCGGTTGCCCTTGTCGAACTGCTGCTCGTTGCAGATCCGCTGGATCTCGAAGTCGCGGACGGTGTAGCCGTCGACGTCGGAGCCGGTGGGCCGGGTGATCTTCTTGGCGCCCTCGCCGACGTGGGAGACGACCCAGTGCTGTATCAGCGGCTTGGGGAAACCACCGGTGTGCAGCGGGCCGCGCTGCAGGCCGCGCAACTTGCCGTGGATCACCTTGATGACGTCCCAGCTGCGGAAGGGGTGGATCTCGCTCAGCCCTTCGCGGGGCGTCAGTTCCTCGGCCATGTGCCAGGCGCCCCACCGGGCGCCCATGCCGAGCACGCCCTTGGGGCCTTGGTAGAAGACCACGTTGCTCTGCTGCTCGGCGGAGAGCTTGGCCAGGCTCTGGCGCAGCTTCTCGGCCCGGGTCTGGTTGGGGTTGCGCGGCACGGCCTCGGGGATCTTCGCGCCGACGCCGCTGCCCGAGACCAGCCCCGCCCAGCGTTCGCGCAGGTCCTTGGCGGTCTGCTCGCAGAGCCGCTTCGCCCAGAACCAGCCGAGGACCGGGGCCACCATCATCACCCTCAGGTACTGCGACCAGAAGCCGGTGAGCGGCGGGTTGACGACGAAGAGGACGGCGAAGAAGCCGACCACGAGCAGCACCACCGAGCCGAGCAGCCCTGCCCGGGAGCCCTCGGACCTCCGTACGAGGGCCCGCAGTTGGAAGGCGCCCAGCCAGACCAGCATCCCGGGCAGGAACAGCAGGCCGAACACGACCATCACGGCCGTCAGCTTGTTGTCGCGCTCCTGGCGGATCCGGTTGGCGGCCAGGCAGTGCTCGACGACGGTCTGCGGCTCCGCGCCGAAGGACTGCACCAGCTCGTTGCGGGAGGCGCCCAGCATCCGGTTCTGCACGGCGCGGGCGAAGGCCTCGCCCAGGTTCGCCTGCAGCAGCTTGACCTTCGCCTCCTTGACCGACGACTTGCCCGCGTCGGCCGTGGCGAGGGCATCCATGGGACTGTCGCGGTACGCGGCCGACGCGAGGGCCTGGGTGGCCCCCGTCTGCCCGTCGACACCGCTCAGCGGTATCTGCGCGCCCGGGCTCAGGAAGTCGAAACCGTCGGTCACTGCCGCCCCCTTCTGGTCCCCGCCCGTGCGGACGTGAACCCGCACGGCCCTTTCCCCGGTCGCGGCACCGGCACACCTGCGAGGCCGCCCACCCAGCGTATACGGGGGGTGTGACGTGCGTCATCGGCCCGGCGGAAGAAGATCGTTCCGCCGGGCCGCCAACGTCCCCCGTACGGGGGTTACTTGCCGGACTCCTGGGCGTGCTGCTCCCTCAGCTTCTGCGCCAGCTGGGGCGGCATCGGCTCGTGCCGGGCGTAGTTGCGGCCGTACCGTCCGGTGCCGTGCGACAGCGACCGCAGGTCGACCGCGTAGCGCCCGATTTCGATCTCCGGTACCTCGGCCCGCACCAAGGTGCGTCCCAGGCCGACCGGTTCGGTGCCCAGCACCCGTCCGCGGCGCCCGGACAGGTCGCTCATCACCGGCCCGACGTACTCGTCCGGCACCATGACGCGGATCTCACTGACCGGTTCCAGCAGGTGGATGCGGCACTGCGTGGCCGCCTCGCGCAGGGCGAGCGCGCCCGCGGTCTGGAAGGCGGCGTCGGAGGAGTCCACCGAGTGCGCCTTGCCGTCGACCAGGGTGATGCGGATGTCCTCGACCGGGAAGCCGAGGGCCACGCCCTTGGCGGCCTGGGCGCGGACGCCCTTCTCCACCGAGGGGATGAACTGCCGCGGTACCGCGCCTCCGACGACCTTGTCGACGAACTGGATGCCGGAGCCGACCGGCAGCGGTTCGACCTCGATGTCGCAGATGGCGTACTGGCCGTGCCCGCCGGACTGCTTGACGTGCCGTCCGCGCGCCGTCGACTTCTCGCCGAAGGTCTCGCGGAGCGCCACCTTGTGCGGCACGGCGTCGACCTGCACGCCGTAGCGCGTGCGCAGCCGCTCCAGCGCCACGTCCATGTGGGCCTCGCCCAGGCACCACAGCACGACCTGCCGGGTGTCGGGGTTCTGCTCCAGCCGCATCGTGGGGTCCTCGGCGACGAGCCGGGACAGGCCGACGGAGAGCTTGTCCTCGTCGGCCTTGCTGTGCGCCTGGATCGCGACCGGCAGCAGGGGGTCCGGCATCAGCCAGGGCTCCATGAGCAGCGGGTCGTCCTTGGCGGAGAGCGTGTCGCCGGTCTCCGCGCGGGTCAGCTTGGCGACGCAGGCCAGGTCGCCGGCCACGCAGTGCGGCACCGTCCGCTGCTGTTTGCCGAAGGGCGAGGACAGGGCGCCGACGCGCTCGTCGACGTCGTGGTCCTCGTGGCCGCGGTCCTCCAGGCCGTGGCCGGAGACGTGGACGGTCTCGTCGGGGCGCAGGGTGCCGGAGAACACCCGCACGAGGCTGATCCGCCCCACGTACGGGTCGGAGGAGGTCTTCACGACCTCGGCGGCCAGCGGTCCGTCCGGATCGCAGGTGAGCTGCGCGTGCGCCGTCCCCTGGGGCGTGCTGACCTGGGGGACCTCACGTTCCAGCGGCGTCGGGAAGCCGCCGGTGACCAGTTCCAGCAGTTCCACGGTGCCGATGCCCTGCTTGCAGCCCTCCGCGGCCGGCGCGGCGGCCAGCACGGGGTGGAAGGAGCCGCGCGCCACGGCACGCTCCAGGTCCTGGACCAGCGTTTTGAGGTCGAGCTCCTCGCCGCCCAGGTAGCGGTCCATGAGGGTCTCGTCCTCGCTCTCGGCGATGATCCCCTCGATCAGCCGGGCGCGCGCGTCGTCCATCGCGGGCAGCTGCGCCTCGTCCGGCGGGCGCTCCTCGCGCTTGCCGGAGGAGTAGTCGTAGACCCGCTGCGACAGCAGGCCGATGAGCCCGGTCACGGGTGTGTGGCCGTCCGCGGTCTCCTCCCCGTGGAGCGGGAGGTACAGCGGCAGCACCGAGTCGGGTGAGTCGCCCCCGAAGGCCTCACGACACGTCTCGGTCATCTCCTCGAAGTCGGCCCGTGCCGCCTCCAGGTGCGTGACGACGACCGCACGCGGCATGCCGACCGCCGCGCACTCCTCCCAGACCATCCGGGTGGCGCCGTCGACGCCGTCGGCCGCCGAGACGACGAAGAGGGCCGCGTCCGCTGCCCGCAGACCGGCCCTGAGTTCCCCCACGAAGTCGGCGTACCCGGGGGTGTCCAGCAGATTGATCTTGATTCCGTCCCACTCCACCGGTACCAGCGAGAGCTGTACCGAGCGTTGCTGACGGTGTTCGATCTCGTCGTGGTCGGAGACGGTCCCGCCGTCGGACACGTGCCCGGCGCGGTTCACCGCCCCTGTCGCCAGGGCGAGCGCCTCGACCAGCGTCGTCTTCCCGGAGCCACTGTGGCCGACCAGCACCACGTTGCGTACATCCTCGGGCCGGCCGGCCGCCAATGCCCTTCCGGCGGCTCCCGGACCTGCGTCTCTCCTGTCGCCCATGTGCCTCGCCTCCCGGTCCGTCACGGCATGGGGACTGGCGCCACGGGAGACCACCCGCCCAGGGCGGTCTGCAGTGACGCCCGCGGTAATTCGACCTTCCCACGCCCGTCACGGTGCGTCCATACGTCGTACGTGCCGCGGTAGGACGGGAGCCACGGACCTGCCGCGGAACGCGCCTGGCTACGATGGGCCAGCCGGACGGCCGACGGGGTCGTGCCGGTGCACCCCACGAACCTCCGGGAAGGCCATGCTGAACAAGTACGCGCGTGCTTTCTTCACGCGTGTCCTCACACCGTTCGCCGCGTTTCTGCTCCGCCGGGGCGTCAGCCCGGACACGGTCACGCTGATCGGCACGGGAGGCGTGGTCGCAGGAGCGCTGGTCTTCTACCCCAGGGGCGAGTTCTTCTGGGGCACGGTCGTCATCACCCTGTTCGTCTTCTCGGACCTCGTGGACGGCAACATGGCCCGCCAGGCGGGCGTCTCCAGCCGCTGGGGCGCCTTCCTGGACTCCACCCTGGACCGGGTGGCCGACGCGGCCATCTTCGGCGGGCTGGCGCTCTGGTACGCCGGGGGCGGGGACGACCTCGTGCTGTGCGCGGTGACGATCTTCTGCCTCGCCAGCGGCCAGGTGGTCTCGTACACCAAGGCGCGCGGTGAGAGCATCGGACTGCCGGTCGCGGTCAACGGCCTGGTCGAACGGGCCGAGCGACTGGTGATCTCACTGGTGGCCTGCGGCTTCGCGGGGCTCCACAAGTTCGGCGTCCCCGGCATCCAGTGGCTGCTGCCGATCGCCCTGTGGATCGTGGCCGTCGGCAGCCTGGTGACGCTGGTGCAGCGGGTGATCACCGTGCGCCGCGAGGCCTTCGAGGCCGACGCGGCGGCGCACGAAGGGAGCGGGCGGGCGTGAAGGACGGGCTGACCGACGCGCTGTACGGACTGGGCTGGGGTGCGGTCAAACGGCTGCCGGAACCCGCCGCGGCGCGGCTCGGCCGGTCCGTCGCCGACCTGGCCTGGAGCCGCCGCGGCAAGGGCGTGCAGCGCCTGGAGTCCAACCTGGCCAGGGTTGTGCCCGACGCCGACGAGGCGCGGCTGCGGGAGCTGTCGAAGGCCGGCATGCGCTCGTACCTGCGCTACTGGATGGAGTCCTTCCGGCTGCCGGCCTGGAGCAAGGAACGCATCCGCTCCGCGTTCGACTGCAAGGACCTGCACCACCTCGAGGACGGCCTGGCCTCCGGCCGCGGCGTCGTCCTCGCCCTGCCGCACATGGCCAACTGGGACCTCGCGGGCGCCTGGGTCACCACCCGGCTCGGGGTGCCCTTTGCCACCGTCGCCGAGCGGCTCAAGCCCGAGAGCCTGTACGACCGCTTCGTCGCCTACCGCGAGGGCCTGGGCATGGAGGTGCTGCCGCACACCGGCGGCGCCGCCTTCGGCGCGCTGGCCCGGCGGCTTCGCGGCGGCGGCCTGGTGTGCCTGGTCGCCGACCGCGACCTGTCCTCCTCCGGCGTCGAGGTGGACTTCTTCGGCGAGGCCACGCGCATGCCCGCGGGCCCCGCGCTCCTCGCCCAGCAGACCGGGGCGCTGCTGCTGCCGGTCACCTTGTGGTACGACGACTCGCCCAACCTCCAGGGCCAGGTCCACGCACCGATCGAGGTGCCTGAGGACGGCACGCGGGCGGAGCGGACCGCCGTCATGACGCAGCGCCTGGCGGACGTCTTCGCCGCCGGCATCGCCGCGCACCCCGAGGACTGGCACATGCTGCAGCGGCTGTGGCTCGCCGACCTCGAACCGCGGGCGGACGCGCCCGCCGGGCAACCGGCAGGGCGCGGCGCGGCGTCCTCCCCGGTGTCCGGCGACCCCACCGACCGCTCCGGAACGGAGAAGCCTTGAGGATCGGGATCGTCAGCCCGTACTCGTGGGACGTCCCAGGCGGCGTCCAGTTCCACATCCGCGACCTCGCCGAGCACCTCATCGCGCTCGGCCACGAGGTCTCCGTCCTGGCGCCGGCCGACGACGACACCCCGCTGCCGCCGTACGTCACCTCCTCCGGCCGTGCCGTGCCCGTGCCGTACAACGGCTCGGTCGCGCGGCTGAACTTCGGCTTCCTGTCGGCCGCGCGGGTGCGCCGCTGGCTCCACGAGGGCGCCTTCGACGTCATCCACGTCCACGAGCCCTCCTCGCCCTCCCTCGGCCTGCTGACCTGCTGGGCCGCGCAGGGGCCGATCGTGGCCACCTTCCACACCTCCAACCCGCGCTCCCGGGCGATGATCGCCGCCTACCCGATCCTGCAGGCGGCGCTGGAGAAGATCAGCGCCCGCATCGCGGTCAGCGAGTACGCCCGGCGCACCCTGGTCGAGCACCTGGGCGGGGACGCCGTGGTCATCCCGAACGGCGTCGACGTGGGCTTCTTCGCCGACGCCGAGCCCAAGACGGAGTGGCAGGGCGGAGGTCCCCCCGGCGAAGACAGGGGGAGGACCATCGGCTTCATCGGGCGGATCGACGAGCCCCGCAAGGGCCTGCCCGTGCTGATGAAGGCCCTGCCGAAGATCCTCGCCCAGCAGCCGGGCACCCGGCTGCTGGTCGCCGGGCGCGGCGACGAGGCCGAGGCCGTGGAGGGCCTGCCCAAGGAGATGCGCGACCGGGTCGAGTTCCTCGGCATGGTCAGCGACGAGGACAAGGCGCGGCTGCTGCGCAGCGTCGACCTGTACGTGGCGCCCAACACCGGCGGCGAGAGCTTCGGCATCATCCTGGTCGAGGCCATGTCGGCCGGGGCGCCGGTGCTCGCCAGCGACCTGGACGCCTTCCGCCAGGTGCTCGACGGGGGCGCGGCCGGCGAGCTCTTCCCCAACGAGGACCCGGACGCGCTGGCCGCCTCCGCCGTACGGCTCCTGGGCGACGCCGAGCGGCGTGCGCAGCTGCGCGAGCTGGGCTCCCGGCACGTCCGGCGCTTCGACTGGTCGGTCGTGGCCGCCGACATCCTCGCGGTGTACGAGACCGTCACCGCCGGCGCCGTGGCGGTCGCCGCCGATGAGCGGGTGGGCCTGCGGGCCCGCTTGGGCTTCGCCCGCGACTGACCCCGGAACCGCCACCCGCCGCCGCCATCCGCGACCGCCACCCGCGACCGAAGCCCGCCGTCGGCGTCCCGACGCGGTCCGCCGCCCGGTGGGCCGCACCGGGCGCACCGGTAGCCTTGCGGCCCGTGACCACCTTCATCTGGGTCGCCGTGGCGCTGGTCGCCGTCGGCCTCTACCTGAGCTGGACCGCGGGCCGGCTGGACCGCCTGCACGCCCGTATCGACGCGGCCCGGGCCGCGCTGGACGCGCAGTTGCTGCGCAGGGCCTCCGTGGCCCAGGAGCTGGCCACCGCGGGGGTGCTGGACCCGGCGGCGAGCATCGTGCTCTACGAGGCCGCGCACTCCGCCCGGCAGGCCCTGGACGAACAGCGCGAGGTGGCCGAGAGCGAACTGAGCCAGGCGCTGCGCGCGGTCTTCGCCGAGTCCGACGCGGTCGACGCCGTCCGGGCCGCCCCCGGCGGCGACGAGGCCGCGCGCGAGCTCACCCAGGCGGTGCGCCGGGTGCCGATGGCGCGGCGCTTCCACAACGACGCCGTGCGCGCCGCCAGGGCGCTGCGCGAGCACCGCAAGGTGCGCTGGTTCCGGCTCGCCGGGCACGCGGCGCAGCCGGTGACGTTCGAGATGGACGACGAGCCCCCGGTCGTCCTGACCGCGGAGGGCGTGGCAGGCCACTGAGGAGCGATTGGCCCTTTTGCGGTCCACTTCGTGCGGTCCACCATGAAACACAGAGCAACCATCGGTGTTCCGTCGGCCGTCCGTGAGGAGGCCCGCAGACGCCGTGGGCTGCCGTGACCCTGCAGTTGAGTCTCCGAGTGAGGTCCCCGTGTCCACCACGCTTCCCAGCACCCCCGAGTCCCCCGAGACCGGCACCGCCCGCGTCAAGCGCGGTATGGCCGAGCAGCTCAAGGGCGGCGTGATCATGGACGTCGTCACCCCCGAGCAGGCCAAGATCGCCGAGGACGCGGGCGCCGTCGCCGTCATGGCGCTGGAGCGGGTCCCCGCCGACATCCGCAAGGACGGCGGCGTGGCCCGCATGTCCGACCCGGACATGATCGAGGGCATCATCGACGCCGTCTCGATCCCGGTGATGGCCAAGTCCCGCATCGGCCACTTCGTCGAGGCCCAGGTCCTGCAGTCGCTCGGCGTCGACTACATCGACGAGTCCGAGGTGCTCACCCCGGCCGACGAGGTCAACCACTCCGACAAGTGGGCCTTCACCACGCCCTTCGTCTGCGGCGCCACCAACCTGGGCGAGGCCCTGCGCCGCATCGCCGAGGGCGCGGCCATGATCCGCTCCAAGGGCGAGGCCGGCACCGGCAACGTGGTCGAGGCCGTCCGCCACCTGCGCCAGATCAAGAACGAGATCGCCCGCCTGCGCGGCTACGACAACCACGAGCTGTACGCCGCCGCCAAGGAGCTGCGCGCCCCGTACGAGCTCGTGAAGGAGGTCGCCGAGCTCGGCAAGCTGCCGGTCGTGCTGTTCTCCGCGGGCGGTGTCGCCACCCCTGCCGACGCGGCGCTGATGCGCCAGCTCGGCGCCGAGGGCGTCTTCGTCGGCTCCGGCATCTTCAAGTCCGGCGACCCCGCCAAGCGGGCCGCCGCCATCGTGAAGGCCACCACCTTCTACGACGACCCCAAGATCATCGCGGACGCCTCCCGCAACCTGGGCGAGGCCATGGTCGGCATCAACTGCGACACCCTCCCCGAGGCCGAGCGCTACGCCAACCGCGGCTGGTAGGCGCCCCACGCCCCGTGATGGGCAGGCCGGCGACGGCCTGCCCATCGTCCGTTGCCCCACCCGACGTTCCGGAAGGTCCCAGCCCGTGTCCAGCAGCACCCCGACCATCGGAGTCCTCGCCCTGCAGGGCGACGTCCGCGAGCACCTGGTCGCGCTCGCCGAGGCCGACGCCCTGGCCCGCCCCGTGCGGCGGCCCGAGGAACTGGCCGAGGTGGACGGTCTGGTGGTCCCGGGCGGCGAGTCGACCACGATGTCCAAGCTCGCCACGCTCTTCGGCATGATGGAACCGCTGCGCGACCGCATCCGGGACGGGCTTCCGGTCTACGGCACCTGCGCCGGGATGATCATGCTCGCCGACAAGATCCTGGACGGCAGGGACGACCAGGAGACCTTCGGCGGGATCGACATGATCGTGCGCCGCAACGCCTTCGGCCGGCAGAACGAGTCCTTCGAGACCGCGGTCGAGGTCGAGGGCGTGGAAGGCGGCCCGGTCGAGGGCGTCTTCATCCGCGCACCCTGGGTCGAGTCCACCGGCAGCGGGGTCGCCACGCTGGCCCGGCTCGACGACGGAACGATCGTCGCCGTGCGCCAGGGCAACCTCCTGGCCACCTCGTTCCACCCCGAACTGACCGGGGACCACCGGGTGCACCGGTACTTCGTCGACATGGTGCGCGCCGCCCGGTGAGGTGATCCCGGTAGGATCGCAGTGTTCGTGAAGCAATCGGTGACGTGAAGGAGACAGGCTGATGTCCGGCCACTCTAAATGGGCTACGACGAAGCACAAGAAGGCCGTGATCGACGCCAAGCGCGGCAAGCTCTTCGCGAAGCTGATCAAGAACATCGAGGTCGCCGCCCGCGCGGGCGGCGCCGACATCTCCGGTAACCCGACCCTCTTCGACGCCATCCAGAAGGCGAAGAAGAGCTCGGTGCCCAACAAGAACATCGACAGCGCGGTCAAGCGCGGTGCCGGGCTCGAGGCGGGCGGTGCCGACTACGAGACGATCATGTACGAGGGCTACGGCCCCAACGGTGTCGCGGTGCTCATCGAGTGCCTCACCGACAACCGCAACCGCGCCGCCTCCGACGTGCGCGTCGCCATGACCCGCAACGGCGGCTCCATGGCCGACCCCGGCTCGGTGTCCTACCTGTTCAACCGCAAGGGCGTCGTGATCGTCCCCAAGGGCGAGCTCAACGAGGACGACGTGCTCGGCGCGGTCCTGGACGCGGGCGCCGAGGAGGTCAACGACCTCGGTGAGTCCTTCGAGGTGCTCAGCGAGGCGACCGACCTCGTCGCGGTGCGCTCGGCGCTCCAGGACGCGGGCATCGACTACGACTCCGCCGAGGCCAACTTCGTCCCCACCATGCAGGTGGAACTGGACGAGGAGGGCGCGCGCAAGATCTTCAAGCTCATCGACGCGCTCGAGGACAGCGACGACGTGCAGAACGTCTTCGCCAACTTCGACGTCTCCGACGAGATCATGGAGAAGGTCGAGGCCTGATCCGGTCCGGCAGGACGTACGGCAGGACGGCGGCCCGTGGGGAGGACACACCCCCACCGGGCCGCCGTCGTTGTCGGTGGCACCCGATAGCCTCCAGGGGCCGCTTGAACGGCTGTCCGAGGGAGGGAGGGGCGCGGTGCGTGTGCTGGGTGTGGACCCGGGGCTGACCCGCTGCGGCGTGGGCGTGGTGGACGGTGCCCCCGGCAAGCCGCTGCGCATGGCCGGCGTCGGGGTCGTCCGCACCCCGGCGGAGGCCGACATCGGCCATCGCCTGGTGCTGATCGAGCGCGGCATAGAGGCCTGGCTGGACGAGTACGCGCCCCAAGCCGTCGCCGTGGAACGGGTGTTCAGCCAGCACAACGTGCGCACCGTGATGGGCACGGCCCAGGCCAGCGCCGTCGCCATGCTCTGCGCCTCCCGCCGCGGCCTGCCCGTCCACCTGCACACCCCCAGCGAGGTCAAGGCCGCCGTCACCGGCAGCGGCCGGGCCGACAAGGCGCAGGTCGGTGCCATGGTCACCCGGCTGCTGCGGCTCGACGCCCCACCGAAGCCCGCCGACGCCGCCGACGCGCTGGCGCTCGCCATCTGTCACATCTGGCGCGGCACCGCGACCAACCGCCTCCAGCAGGCCGTCGCCCGAGCACGAACCCAGGAGCCCAGCACATGATCGCCTTCGTCAGCGGGCCCGTCGCCGCCCTCGCCCCGGACATCGCGGTGATCGAGGTCAGTGGCATCGGCATGGCCGTCCAGTGCTCCCCGGGCACCCTGGCATCGCTGCGCCTGGGGGAGCAGGCCCGGCTCGCCACCTCCCTCGTCGTCCGCGAGGACTCCCTCACCCTCTACGGCTTCGCCGACGACGACGAGCGCCAGGTCTTCGAACTGCTGCAGACCGCCAGCGGCGTCGGTCCCCGGCTCGCCCAGGCCATGCTCGCGGTGCACAGTCCCGACGCGCTGCGCACGGCCGTCGCCACCGGCGACGAGAAGGCCCTGACCGCCGTCCCGGGCATCGGCAAGAAGGGCGCCCAGCGGCTGCTGCTGGAGCTGAGGGACCGCCTCGGCGCCCCCGTGGGCGCGGCGGGCGTCGCACGCCCCGCGGTGGCCGCAGGGCCCGCCTCCTGGCGGGAGCAGCTGCACGCCGCGCTGATCGGCCTGGGCTACCAGCCGCGCGAGGCGGAGGAGGCCGTGGCCGCGGTGACGCCGCAGGCGGAGGCGAGCGCCGAGCCGCAGGTCGGCGCCCTCCTGCGGGCCGCCCTGCAGACCCTGAACCGAGCCCGCTGACCGTAGCCCGCCGAGCGTAAGGCGCACCGAAGTGAACTGGGACGACGAGTCCGTACCGACCACCGCCGACCGTCTCGTAGGCGCTGCCGCAGACGGCGAGGACCAGGCCGTCGAGGCGGCGCTGCGGCCCAAGGCGCTGGAGGAGTTCGTCGGCCAGGAGCGGGTCCGCGAGCAGCTCGACCTGGTGCTGAAGGCCGCGCGCCAGCGGGGCGGCACCGCGGACCACGTGCTGCTCTCCGGCGCCCCCGGGCTCGGCAAGACGACCCTGTCGATGATCATCGCGGCCGAGATGGGCGCCCCGATCCGGATCACCTCCGGCCCCGCCATCCAGCACGCCGGGGACCTCGCGGCGATCCTCTCCTCCCTCGCCGAGGGCGAGGTGCTCTTCCTCGACGAGATCCACCGGATGTCCCGGCCCGCCGAGGAGATGCTCTACATGGCGATGGAGGACTTCCGGGTCGACGTCATCGTCGGCAAGGGACCCGGCGCCACCGCCATCCCCCTCGAGCTGCCCCCGTTCACCCTGGTCGGCGCCACGACCCGGGCCGGTCTGCTGCCGCCGCCGCTGCGCGACCGCTTCGGCTTCACCGGCCACATGGAGTTCTACGCCCCGGCCGAGCTGGAGCGGGTCATCCACCGCTCCGCGCGCCTGCTGGACGTCGAGATCGAGCCCGAGGGGGCCGCGGAGATCGCCGGCCGCTCCCGCGGCACCCCGCGCATCGCCAACCGACTCCTGCGCCGCGTACGGGACTTCGCGCAGGTGAAGGTCGACGGCGTGGTCACGCGCGAGGTCGCCGCCCGGGCACTGGACGTGTACGAGGTCGACGGCCGCGGCCTGGACCGGCTGGACCGCGCCGTGCTGCAGGCCCTGCTGGGGCTCTTCGGCGGCGGCCCGGTGGGGCTGTCGACACTGGCGGTGGCCGTGGGGGAGGAGCGGGAGACGGTGGAGGAGGTGGCCGAGCCGTTCCTGGTGCGCGAGGGGCTCCTGGCGCGCACACCCCGTGGCCGCGTCGCCACTCCCGCTGCCTGGGCACACCTTGGACTCGTGCCGCCACAGGGCGGCGGACCCGGGCAAGACGGGCTGTTCGGCCCTTGACGGCGGGGAGACTCGCCGCCGCAGGAACCTCGGTGTAATGCTTGGCGTTGTTCCACCGGCGAACGAACGCTTAGACTCCGCCGACGTCGTGCCTCCGGGACCGACACCCACAATCCCGTAGACCAGGCCCCAGCGGCCGTGCGAAGGATCGTCAAGACACCATGAATCTGGTTCAAATCCTGCCTTTCGTCCTGATCATCGGTGTCATGCTGCTGATGACCCGTTCCGCGAAGAACCGTCAGCGCCAGGCCACGCAGATGCGTGACCAGATGTCCCCCGGCTCGGGCGTCCGGACGATCGGCGGCATGTACGCCGTCGTCAAGGAGGTCAACGAGGACACGGTCCTGCTGGAGCTGGCCGACGGCGTCCACGCGCACTTCGCGAAGAACGCCATCGCCGCTGTCCTCGACCAGGCCGAGTACGACCGTGTCGTCCACGGCATCGACCCGGAGCCCGAGCTCGAGGCGCACGACGCCGAGGACGTCGAGGACGTCGAGAAGGCCGACGAGCACGTCGACCTGAGCAAGACCGCCGACGAGGGCGTGACCGAGGACGCCTCCAAGACGGACGGCACCGACAAGAAGTAACGGCCCGGCCGGTACGTTTCAGGTTCGGCAAGTCCGTACTACTCATCGTGCCGCCCTGCTGCGCGCGCAGGTCCGCAGGGCGGTTGGACAGGGAGAATCGAGAAGGTGGCAGCACCGAAGAGGGGCCGTAAGCCCTCGGCGAGCCAGGGATACCCCGGGCGGGCGCTGGCAGTGATCCTGCTGGCCATCGTGGCGCTTACCGGAGGGATGTTCCTCTCCGGCCACACCACCCCCCGGCTGGGCATCGACCTCGCCGGCGGTACGAGCATCACGCTGACGGCCAAGAGCGACCAGGCCGGCGCGATCAACAAGACCAACATGGACACCGCCAAGGCGATCATCGACCGGCGTGTCAACGGTCTTGGTGTCTCGGAAGCCGAAAGCCAGATCCAGGGCGACCGGAACATCATCGTCAACATCCCCAAGGGCACCAACGCCGCGCAGGCCGAGCAGCAGGTCGGCACCACGGCCCAGCTCTACTTCCGCCCGGTGCTCGCCGAGGTGGCCAACGCCCCGGCGGCGTCGGAGTCGCCCGGCGCCAGCCCCTCGGGCTCGCCCTCGTCCCCGGCCTCGCCGTCCGCGAGCGCCTCCACCGGCGCCAAGGTCTCCGGCTCCCCGTCCGCGAGCGCCTCGACGCAGGGCCGCGCCGTCACCGACGCGCTGAAGGCCTCGTCGACGCCGTCCGCCTCCGCTTCGGGCTCGCCCTCGCCGACCCCGACGCCTTCGGCGAGCGCCGCGGCCCCCGGGAGCACGCTGGACACCTCCATCCCGGAGGACCTGCAGGCGAAGCTCGCCGCGCTGGACTGCTCCGACGCGAAGACGCGCGCCAACCTGAACCTCAAGGCCAAGCCGACCGACAAGATCGTCGCGTGCAGCCAGGACGGCGGCGCCAAGTACGCCCTCGGTCCGGCCGCGGTCGACGGCAAGAACGTCAGCAAGGCCGCCGCGCAGTTCGACACCCAGGGCGGCAACGGCTGGGTCGTCACCCTGAACTTCGACGGCACCGGCTCCAAGGCCTTCTCGAAGATCACCTCGCAGCTGTCCCAGCAGCAGCCGCCGAACAACCAGTTCGCGATCGTGCTGGACAACGAGGTCGTCTCCGCCCCCTCGGTGAACCAGACCCTGAGCGGAAGCGCCGAGATCTACGGCAGCTTCACCCAGGAGAGCTCCCAGGACCTGGCGAACGTCCTGTCCTACGGCTCCCTGCCGCTCACCTTCGACAAGTCGGACGTCACCAAGGTCTCGGCGGCGGTCGGCGGCGAGCAGCTGCACGGCGGCCTCATCGCCGGCGGCGTCGGCCTCGCCCTGGTCGTGCTCTACCTGGTCGCCTACTACCGCGGCCTGAGCTTCGTGGCGATCCTGAGCCTCATCGTCTCGGCGATCCTCACCTACGAGATCATGACGCTGCTCGGCCCGGCCATCGGCTTCGCACTGAACCTGCCGGCGGTCTGCGGCGCCATCGTGGCCATCGGCATCACCGCGGACTCGTTCATCGTCTTCTTCGAACGCATCCGTGACGAGCTGCGCGAGGGCCGCTCCCTGCAGCCGGCCGTGGCCCGTGGCTGGCCGCGCGCCCGCCGCACGATCCTCGTCTCGGACTTCGTGTCGTTCCTGTCGGCCGCCGTGCTCTTCGTCGTCTCGGTCGGCAAGGTGCAGGGCTTCGCCTTCACCCTGGGTCTGACGACGCTGCTCGACGTGGCCGTGGTGTTCCTCTTCACCAAGCCGCTGATGACGATCCTGGCCCGCAAGAAGTTCTACGCCAGCGGACACCCCTGGTCCGGGCTCGACCCGCGTGCCCTGGGCGTCAACCCCCCGCTGCGCCGCACTCGCCGCCCCGCGGCCCGTACCGACGTCAAGGAGGCCTGATGTCCCGGCTCGGCAACCTCGGGCACCGCCTGCACCGAGGCGAGATCGCCTACGACTTCGTCGGCAAGCGCAAGCTCTGGTACGGCGTCTCGATCCTGATCACCATCGCGGCGATCGTCGGTCTCGCCGTCAACGGCCTCAAGCTCGGCATCGAGTTCTCCGGCGGCGCGGTCTTCACGACCCCGAAGACCGAGATGTCGGTCAGCCAGGTCCAGGACAAGATCGCCGGCAACACCGGTGGCCACCAGGCCATCGTGCAGAAGCTCGGCACCGGCGCCGTCCGCGTCCAGATCAGCGACATCTCGCTCACCGAGGCGAAGAAGATCCAGGGCGAGATCGCCGAGGACCTGAACGTCAAGTCGGCGGACATCGACCCGCAGATCATCGGTCCGAGCTGGGGCGACGAGATCTCCAAGAAGGCCTTCCAGGGCCTGGTGATCTTCATGGTCCTGGTGACGATCTACCTGGCGATCGCCTTCGAGTGGCGCAAGGCCGTGGCCGCGCTGATCGCCCTGATCCACGACCTCACGATCACCATCGGCGTCTACGCCATCGTGGGCTTCGAGGTCACCCCGGGCACCGTGATCGGCCTGCTGACGGTCCTCGGTTACTCCCTCTACGACACCGTCGTCGTCTTCGACGGTCTGAAGGAGTCCACCAAGGACATCACCAAGCAGAACCGCTACACGTACAGCGAGCTGGCCAACCGCAGCCTCAACCAGACCCTGGTGCGTTCGATCAACACCACGGTCGTGGCGCTGCTCCCGGTGGCGGGCCTGCTCTTCGTCGGCGGCGGTCTGCTCGGCGCGGGCATGCTCAACGACATCGCCCTGTCGCTCTTCGTCGGCCTCACCGCCGGTGCGTACTCCTCGATCTTCATCGCGACCCCGCTGGTCGCGGACCTCAAGGAGCGCGCCCCGGAGATGAAGGCGCTGCGCAAGCGCGTGCTCGCCAAGCGCGCCGCCGACGCCCGCCGCGGCGAGGACGGCGTGGACGAGCCGCAGGACGGGATCCCCGCCGACGAGGACGGCGGACCGGCGGAGGACGACACCCACGCGGGTGCCGCCGTCGTCGGCGGCCAGCGCAACCAGCCGGCCCGCAACCGCAGCCGCAACCGTCCCTCCGGCAAGCGCCGCTGAGGACGCAGCGGACGTTCGACGAGTCGCAGCGACGAAGGACCGAGGAACACCACCGATGACCATCGCGGACGCCACCCCGGAAGGGCTGCGCAGCCTGCTGCTCAGCCGCATACGGGACGTGCCCGACCACCCGAAGCCGGGCGTGACGTTCAAGGACATCACCCCGCTGCTGGCCGACCCCGCGGCGTTCAACGCGCTGATCGACGCCCTGGCCGGGCTCTGTGCCCGGCACGGCGCCGACAAGGTCGTCGGCCTCGAGGCGCGCGGGTTCATCCTCGCCGCCCCGGCGGCCGCCCGCGCCGGGCTCGGGTTCGTGCCCGTGCGCAAGGCGGGCAAGCTGCCCGGGGCGACGCTGGGCCAGGCGTACGAGCTGGAGTACGGCACCGCCGAGATCGAGGTCCACCAGGACGCCTTCTCGGCCGGTGACCGGGTCCTGGTCATCGACGACGTGCTCGCCACCGGCGGCACGGCGGAGGCGTCCCTGGAGCTGATCCGCCGCACCGGCGCCGACGTCGCCGGTGTCGCGGTCCTCCTGGAACTGGGCTTCCTCGGCGGGCGCGCCCGCCTCGCCCGGTCCCTGGGCGGTGCCCCCCTGGAGGCACTGATCGCGGTCTGAGCACCCTTCTCCGACGTGTGGCGCCCGAGTCCCGGCTCCGGCGCCACACGCATGTCCGGATGCGGGGACGCGGGGATGCCGGGACGACCGCGGGCGCCGAGGGCCTGACCAGCCCGTCGGCGGCTCTACGGCGGGAGGCGGGCTCCCGGCCCGGAAGCGGTGCGGGGCCCGCCTCCGGGCGTTGCGGGGGGTCCACGGGGCGGACGGGACGCGGTCCACCCGGTCACATCGCTACCATGGTGTCTCGGAACCTCCCTCCTCGCCCGTCTCCGGCCGGGAGGGGACCAGAAGGAGTGCCCTTGCAAGAAGAGGCCAGGCAGGCTCAGCCGACGACGACCGCAGACGGGAAGCAGGCGGCTGCCCTCTCCGCGGCTCCTCCCGTCGCGCCCGCCGCACCCGCGGAGAGCAAGGCCGCAGGGCCCGCTCCCGCCGCCCCGGCGACCCCCGCCGCCCGGCCCGTACGCACTCCCGGGAGCGTGGCCCCGAACCGGCCCGCCACCTCCTCCAACCGTGTCCGCGCCCGTCTCGCCCGGCTCGGCGTCCAGCGTTCCAGCCCGTACAACCCGGTCCTGGAGCCCCTGCTGCGCATAGTCCGCAGCAACGACCCCAAGGGCGACACGTCGCAGCTGCGCCAGATCGAGCGCGCCTACCAGGTCGCCGAGCGCTGGCACCGCGGCCAGAAGCGCAAGAGCGGCGACCCGTACATCACCCACCCGCTGGCGGTCACGACGATCCTGGCCGAGCTGGGCATGGACCCGGCGACGCTGATGGCCGGGCTGCTGCACGACACCGTCGAGGACACCGAGTACGGCCTGGACGCGCTGCGCCGCGACTTCGGCGACTCCGTCGCGCTGCTGGTGGACGGCGTCACCAAGCTGGACAAGGTCAAGTTCGGCGAGGCCGCGCAGGCCGAGACGGTGCGCAAGATGGTCGTCGCCATGGCGAAGGACCCGCGCGTGCTGGTCATCAAGCTCGCGGACCGCCTGCACAACATGCGCACCATGCGTTACCTCAAGCGGGAGAAGCAGGAGAAGAAGGCCCGCGAGACGCTGGAGATCTACGCCCCGCTGGCGCACCGGTTGGGCATGAACACCATCAAGTGGGAGCTGGAGGACCTCGCGTTCGCGATCCTCTACCCCAAGATGTACGACGAGATCGTCCGGCTGGTCGCCGAGCGCGCCCCCAAGCGGGACGAGTACCTGGCGGTCGTCACCGACCAGGTGCAGCAGGACCTGCGCGCCGCCCGCATCAAGGCGACCGTCACCGGCCGCCCCAAGCACTACTACAGCGTCTACCAGAAGATGATCGTGCGGGGCCGGGACTTCGCCGAGATCTACGACCTGGTGGGCATCCGCGTCCTGGTCGACACCGTCCGCGACTGCTACGCGGCGCTGGGCACCATCCACGCGCGGTGGAACCCGGTGCCGGGGCGGTTCAAGGACTACATCGCGATGCCCAAGTTCAACATGTACCAGTCGCTCCACACGACGGTCATCGGGCCCAGCGGCAAGCCGGTCGAGATCCAGATCCGCACCTTCGACATGCACCGCCGCGCCGAGTACGGCATCGCGGCGCACTGGAAGTACAAGCAGGAGGCCGTCGCCGGCGCCTCCAAGGTGCGCACCGACAGCCCGAAGTCCGCCAAGAAGGACGACGCCGTCAACGACATGGCGTGGCTGCGGCAGTTGCTCGACTGGCAGAAGGAGACGGAGGACCCGGGCGAGTTCCTGGAGTCGCTGCGCTTCGACCTGTCCCGCAACGAGGTCTTCGTCTTCACCCCCAAGGGTGATGTCATCGCGCTGCCCGCCGGCGCGACCCCCGTCGACTTCGCGTACGCCGTCCACACCGAGGTCGGCCACCGCACGATAGGGGCGCGGGTCAACGGCCGCCTGGTGCCGCTGGAGTCGACCCTCGACAACGGCGACACCGTGGAGGTCTTCACCTCCAAGGCGGCGGGCGCCGGCCCGTCCCGCGACTGGCTCGGCTTCGTCAAGTCCCCGCGCGCCCGCAACAAGATCCGCGCCTGGTTCTCCAAGGAGCGCCGCGAGGAGGCCGTCGAGCAGGGCAAGGAAGCCATCGCGCGGGCGATGCGCAAGCAGAACCTGCCGATCCAGCGGGTGCTCACCGGCGACTCGCTCGTCACGCTCGCCCACGAGATGCGCTACCCCGACATCTCCGCGCTCTACGCGGCGATCGGCGAGGGGCACATCACCGCGCAGTCCGTCGTGCACAAGCTCGTCGAGGCCCTGGGCGGTGAGGAGGGCGCGACCGAGGACATCGCCGAGGTCACGACCCCGTCGCGCAGCCGTACCAAGCGCCGCTCGGCCGCCGACCCGGGTGTCATCGTCAAGGGCGAGAAGGACGTCTGGGTCAAGCTGTCCCGCTGCTGCACCCCGGTGCCGGGCGACCCGATCATCGGCTTCGTCACCCGCGGCAACGGCGTCTCCGTGCACCGGGCCGACTGCGTGAACGTCGAGTCGCTCTCGCAGCAGCCCGAGCGGATCATCGACGTCGAGTGGGCGCCGACCCAGTCCTCGGTCTTCCTGGTCGCCATCCAGGTCGAGGCGCTGGACCGGTCCCGTCTGCTGTCGGACGTCACGCGTGTCCTGTCCGACCAGCACGTCAACATCCTGTCCGCCGCCGTCCAGACCTCCCGCGACCGGGTGGCCACCTCGCGCTTCACCTTCGAGATGGGCGACCCCAAGCACCTCGGGCACGTCCTGAAGGCCGTGCGCGGCGTCGAGGGCGTCTACGACGTGTACCGGGTGACGTCGGCGCGCCAGCGCTGACACGGCGCGGGGAAGCACGCAGAAAGGCCCGTACGCCTCGCGTACGGGCCCTTCGTCCTTCGTGGTCAGCCGAGCCTCAGCCGCCGAACTCGTCCAGGGACTTGAGCGCCTGGTCGAGCAGCGCCTGCCGCCCGTCCAGTTCCCGCTGCAGCTTGTCGGCCTTGGAGGTGTTCCCCGCCGCCCGCGCCGCCTCGATCTGCTCGCGCAACTTGTCGACGGCCGCCTGGAGCGCCCCGGTCAGGCCCGCGGCACGCGCCCGCGCCTCGGGGTTGGTGCGGCGCCACTCGGCCTCCTCGGCCTCCTGGATGGAGCGCTCCACCGCGTGCATGCGGCCCTCGATGCGCGGCCGGGCGTCGCGCGGCACGTGGCCGATCGCCTCCCAGCGCTCGTTGATGCCGCGGAAGGCGGCGCGCGCCGCCTTCAGGTCGGTGACCGGGAGCAGCTTCTCGGCCTCGATGGCCAGCTCCTCCTTCAGCGTGAGGTTCTCGCGCTGCTCGGTGTCGCGCTCGGCGAAGACCTCGGAGCGGGCCGCGAAGAAGACGTCCTGGGCGCCGCGGAAGCGGTTCCACAGGTCCTCCTCCGCCTCGCGCTGGGCGCGGCCGGCGGCCTTCCAGTCGGTCATCAGCTCGCGGTAGCGCGCCGCCGTGGGACCCCAGTCGGTGGAGCCGGACAGCGCCTGCGCCTCCTCCACCAGCTTCTCCTTGCGCCGGCGGGCGTCCTCGCGCTGCGAGTCGAGCGCCGCGAAGTGGGCCTTGCGCCGCTTGGAGAAGACCGAACGGGCGTGGCTGAAGCGGTGCCACAGCTCGTCGTCGGTCTTGCGGTCCAGCCGGGGCAGGCCCTTCCAGATGTCGACCAGGGCACGCAGCCGCTCACCGGCGGCCCGCCACTGCTCGCTCTGCGCCAGCTGCTCGGCCTCGGTGACCAGGTCCTCCTTGGCCGTCTTGGCCTCCTCGGAGGCCTTGGCCTTGGCGACCTTGCGCTCCTCGCGGCGCGCGTCGACCTGGTCGGTCAGCGCGTCCAGCCGCTTGGCGAGGGCTTCCAGGTCTCCCACGGCGTGGGCCTCGGTCACCGTGGCGCGCAGGTGATCGATGGCGGTCAACGCGTCCTTGGGGGACAGGTCGGTGGTCTTCACCCGGCGTTCGAGGAGGCCGATCTCGACGACGAGGCCCTCGTATTTCCGCTCGAAGTAGGCGAGCGCCTCCTCAGGGGAGCCTGCCTGCCACGAGCCGACTTCACGCTCGCCATCGGCCGTACGCACGTACACGGTCCCCGTCTCGTCGACGCGGCCCCACGGGTCGCTGCTCACAGCGCCTCCTCCACGTGATGCCCGGCCGCTGTACGGCTCGCGGGCATCGTCCACAGTTCCATTCGGCCGGGCCGTGCCCTGACCGGTCCGACGGTCCGCTCACATCCATGGTGCAGCCGTCGGAGCAGGCACCCTACACAACGCCAACATAGGCGACCGGTGCCCCGGCTGTCCGCATCCCGCACCCGCGAAATTCACCTGCGGGTGCGGGACGCGGCGGTCAGGACTTCCCGACCGTCGCCTTGTTGATCACCACGGTGGCGTTCGGGGCGCCGTCACCGGCACCGGTCGACTCGCCCGCGGCCGCGATCTTGTCCAGCACCTTCATGCCGGCCGCGCTGATCGTCCCGAACGGGCTGTAGTTCGGCGGCAGCGGGCTGTCCTTGTAGACCAGGAAGAACTGGCTGCCGCCGGTGTGCGCCTGGCCGGTGTTGGCCATGGCGACCGTGCCCGCCGGGTACGTGCCCCCGGCGATCTCCTTCGCCTTCAGGTTCTCGTCCGGGATGGTGTAGCCGGGGCCGCCGCTGCCCTGGGCCGTCGGATCGCCGCACTGCAGCACGTAGATGCCGCTGGTGGTGAGCCGGTGGCACTTCGTGTGGTCGAAGTAGCCCTTGCCGGCCAGGAACGCGAAGGAGTTGACCGTGTGCGGGGCGTTCTTCGCGTCGAGGTCCAGCGCGATGTCGCCACAGGTCGTCTGCAGCGCGAAGGTGTACTTCGCCGCGGTGTCGACGGTGACCGCGGGCTCCTTCTTCCACTGCTCCGTGCCGGGGCTGCCCGCGGCGGGCTTGGCGCACGGGTCGGGCGCCTTGCTCGTCTCCGCGGGGGTGGGGGAGGCGCCCGCGGCGGCGGCGTCGTCCTTCTTGGGGTCCGAACCGAAGGCGCCGGCCGCCCAGGCCGTGGCGCCCGCCGCCAGGACCACGGCGAGCACGGCGGCGACCACCGCGTTGCGCCGTACGGTCTTCCGGTGGGCCTGCACACGGCGGTCGTGCTGCCGTTCGAACTTCTCCCGGGCGAGCTGGCGCCGCCGCTGATCCTTGGTGACCACTGAGCCGTCTCCCGATGCGTTCTGCTCGTCGCGTCCGAATGTGACAAACGTTCGCCGCCGATCTTCGCGCCCGGCGCGCCCCCCAGTCCAGCGACGTTACTGGTTCGCGATGGCCGCGTCGGCGCCGGTAGGCTCGTGGGACCGCCATCGTGCGGTACGACCTGCCGAGAACGACTGCCGACAGAAGGACGAACGTGCTCATTGCCGGGTTCCCCGCCGGGGCCTGGGGCACCAACTGCTACGTGGTCGCCCCCGCCGCCGGTGAGGAGTGCGTGATCATCGACCCGGGCCACGAAGCGGCCCAGGGCGTCGAGGACACGCTCGCCAAACACCGTCTCAAGCCCGTCGCCGTCATCCTCACCCACGGCCATCTCGACCACACGGCCTCGGTCGTCCCGGTCTGCGGGGCCCATGGCGTCCCGGCCTGGATCCACCCCCGGGACCGCTACATGCTGAACGACCCGGAGAAGGCGCTCGGCCGCTCGATCGGCGCGCAGCTGCTCGGCGAACTGACCATCGGCGAGCCCGACGACCTGAAGGAGCTCACCGACGGCAGCACGCTGGAGCTCGCCGGTCTCGAGCTGTCCGTGGCGCACGCGCCCGGCCATACCGAGGGGTCGGTGACCTTCAGGCTCCCCGAGACCGCCGAGATCCCCTCGGTGTTCTTCTCGGGCGACCTGCTGTTCGCCGGCTCCGTCGGCCGCACCGATCTGCCCGGCGGTTCCATGGACGAGCTGTTCGTGTCGCTGGCCCGTGTGTGCCTGCCGCTCGACGACTCGACCGTGGTGCTGTCCGGCCACGGACCCCAGACGACCATCGGCCGTGAGCGCGCCACCAACCCGTACCTGGCGGAGGTGGCCCGCGGCCTCGGAGGGGACGACCACCCTGCCCCTCCGCGACGAGGAATGTGACGAGAGACCTCCTGTGAGCACCTTCCAGGCCCCCAAGGGCACCTATGACCTCCTGCCGCCCGATTCCGCCGTGTTCCTGGCGGTCCGCGAGGCGCTGGCCGCGCCGCTGCGGCGGGCCGGCTACGGCTACGTCGAGACCCCCGGCTTCGAGCAGGTCGAGCTCTTCTCCCGCGGCGTCGGCGAGTCCACCGACATCGTGACCAAGGAGATGTACACCCTCACCACCAAGGGCGGCACGAACCTCGCGCTGCGCCCCGAGGGCACCGCCTCCGTGCTGCGCGCCGCGCTGGAGGCCAACCTGCACAAGGCCGGCAACCTGCCGGTCAAGCTCTGGTACTCCGGCTCGTACTACCGCTACGAGCGGCCGCAGGCCGGGCGTTACCGCCACTTCTCCCAGGTCGGCGCCGAGGCGATCGGCGCCGAGGACCCGGCGCTGGACGCCGAGTTGATCATCCTGGCCGTGGACGCCTACCGCTCGCTGGGGCTGCGTGACTTCCGCCTGCTGCTCAACTCGCTGGGCGACCGCGAGTGCCGTCCGGTCTACCGGGCCGCCCTCCAGGACTTCCTGCGCGGTCTCGACCTCGACGAGGACACCCGGCGCCGGATCGAGATCAACCCGCTGCGCGTCCTGGACGACAAGCGCGACAGCGTGCAGAAGCAGCTCGTCGGGGCCCCGATGATGCGCGACCACCTGTGCGAGGCCTGCAAGGCCTACCACGAGCAGGTGCGCGAGCTGCTGACGGCCGCGGCCGTGGCCTACGAGGACGACCCGAAGCTGGTGCGCGGTCTGGACTACTACACCCGCACCACCTTCGAGTTCGTGCACGACGGCCTCGGCTCGCAGTCCGCGGTCGGCGGCGGCGGCCGCTACGACGGCCTGTCCGAGATGATCGGCGGCCCCGCGCTGCCGTCGGTGGGCTGGGCGCTGGGCGTGGACCGTACGGTGCTGGCCCTGGAGGCCGAGGGCATCGAGCTCGAACTGCCCGCTGCCACGCAGGTGTTCGCCGTGCCGATGGGCGAGGAGGCCCGCCGGGTGCTGTTCGCGGTGGTCACCGAGCTGCGCCGGGCGGGCGTCGCCACGGACTTCGCCTTCGGCGGCAAGGGGCTGAAGAACGCGATGAAGTCCGCCAACCGTTCGGGAGCGCGCCTGGCGATCGTCGCCGGCGAGCGCGACCTCGCCGAGGGCGTCGTGCAGGTGAAGGACCTGGAGAGCGGCGAGCAGAGCGCGGTGCCGCTCGACGGCGTCGTCGCGGCCGTGCGCGAGCGGCTCGTCTGACCGTCCGGCGGTCACGCGGCCGGCCGGTGTCCCCACCGGCCGGCCGCGCCGTGCGCGCGCACCGGCCGTCGGCCACCGGCCTCCCGGCCGCGGGTCACTCCGGCCGTCCCCGCTCGATCCACCGGGCGATCCGCTCCGGCCGCATCGGCCGCCCGAAGTACCAGCCCTGGCCCCAGTCGCAGCCCAGTGAGCGCAGCCGCCGGGCGTGCTGGGAACTCTCCACGCCCTCGGCGGTGACCGTGAGGCCGAGCGCGTGCGCCAGCGACACCAGCCCGCCGACGATCCGCCAGCCCACCGGGTCGTCCGTTCCGGCGCGGTGGGGATCGGTGACGAACGCGCCGGCGATCTTCAGCCCGGACACCGGAAGGTCCCTCAGGTAGGCGAGGTTCGACCAGCCGGTGCCGAAGTCGTCGACGGCCAGTGAGACCCCGGCGTCGGCGATCGCCTGCAGGGCGCGCAGCGACTCGTCCTCGGGCCCGATCACGGCGCTCTCGGTGATCTCCAGCTCCAGACGCCCGGGTTCGAGCCCGGTGCTCTCCAGGATCGACGTGACGTCGTGCACCAGGCCGGGGTTGCGGATCTGACGGACCGCCAGGTTGACGTTGATCTGCGGGGCCGCCTCCCCGTAGCGCCGCACCCAGGCGGCCGCCTGCCCGACCGCCCGCTCCAGGATCCACCGGCCCAGCGGCATGATCAGCCCGGTCTCCTCCGCCGTCCCCACGAACTCGTCCGGCCCCAGCACCCCGAACTGCGGGTGACGCCACCGCACCAGCGCCTCCACCGCCGCCAGGGAGCCGTCGGCTAGCGAGCACAGCGGCTGGTAGTCGATGAAGAACTCCCCGCGGTCCAGCGCCACCGGCAGCCGTACGGAGATGGCGTACCGGCTCACGGCGCGCGCGTTGTGCCGGGGGTCGAAGAGCGTCCAGCGGCCGCGGCCGGCCTCCTTGGAGCGGTACAGCGTCAGATCCGCCGCCCGCACCGCCGCCCCCGGGGTCGTGGCGGCGATCCGCTGCGCCAGCACCCCGACGCTCGCGCCGATCGTCAGCTGCTGGCCGCCCACGAGGAAGGGCCGCGCGAGCGTGGTCAGGACGAGCTTGGCGACCGCCACCGCCTCCTGGTCGCCGCGGCACTCCTCCAGCAGCACCACGAACTCGTCCCCGCCCAGCCGGGCGACCAGGTGCCCCAGCGGGGCGAGCGCGGCGTCCAGCCGCTCGGCCACGGCCGTCAGCAACTGGTCCCCGGTCCCGTGACCGAGGCTGTCGTTGACGACCTTGAAGCCGTCGAGGTCGACGTAGCACAGGCCGAAGCGGGCGCCGGGCTGCGGCTGCTCGAAGAGGCCCTCCAGCCGCTCGAAGAACGCCGTGCGGTTGGGCAGCCCGGTCAGCGGGTCGTGGGTGGCCTGGTGACGCAGCCGCTCCTGCAGCCGGTAGCGGTCGGTGATGTCCTCGACCATCGCCACCTGGTAGCGGGGCTCGCCGTGTTCGTCGCGGATCAGCGAGACGGTCAGGTGGGTCCACACCACCTCGCCGTCGCGCCGGTAGTACGGCTTGTCGCACTGGAACCGCTCACGGCGGCCGTTGACCAGGTCGTCGTACGCCTCCCACACGCCCGGGGCATCCTCGGGGTGCACCAGCTCGGTGACCCGGCGGCCCCGCAGGTCCTCCTGGCGGGCCCCGAGCAGATCCCGGAGCGCCTGGTTGAACTGCACGATCGTGCCGTCCACGTCCGCGATGCCGATGCCGATGGCGGCGTGCTCGAACAGGGCGCGGAACCGGGCCTCCGAGGCGTGCCGGGCCCGCTCGGCGTCCTCACGGGCACGGAAGGCCGCGCGCTGGATCGCCTCCTGCTCGCGCAGCGTCCGCTCGCGCAGCGCCGCGGCCCAGCCGGAGGCGAAGGCGCCGGCCACCACCGGCACCCGGTCGGGAGCAGCCGGCTGGATCTGCAGCAGCGCCACGGCGGCCGCCAGGATCTCCGGGTCGGTGAAGTGGGCCTCCACCAGCAGCATGCCGGCCCGTTCCGCTTGCGCGGTGTCGCACGTGGGGTCGCCCAGCGCCCGCCCGAGCAGCTCCGCGGTCGTGGCGGCCACCCGGTGCAGGGTCAACGGGGGCAGGGCGAGCCCCGGGCCGGAACGCAGCAGGTGCGACCAGGCGTCCGCGAAGTCCGGGGCGGGTCCCGCGACGGGCGACGGCGACTGGCTCACGGCCGCCTCCCCACGCCGGCCAGGCCCGACATCCACTCCGGATGCGGCCCCACCGACTCGGGGCCCTCCGGGCGCCACTCGGGCAGCCACACCAGGCCCGGCGGCAGGATGTCCCAGCCGTCGAAGAACGCCGTCACGTCCTTCCTGGTCCGCATGACCAGTGGCGTCGTGGTGCGCCGGGCGTACAGCTCCGCCAGCGAGTCCGCCTGCTCGGGGCGGCTGTCCCGGGAGGCGTGGGTGAGCACCAGATGGCTGCCGGGCGGTACGGCGTCGCGCAGCGCGCCCACGATCTTGGCGGGGTCCTCGGCGTCGGTGACGAAGTGGAGCATCGCCACCAGCAGCACCGCCACCGGTTCCCCGGGTGCCAGCAGCGCGGTGACCTCGGGCCGGGAGAGCAGGTCGCCGGTGTCGGTCATGTCGGCCATCACCATGGCGCTCAGCGGGTCGTCCTGGAGCAGCAGGCGGCTGTGGGCCACCGCGATCGGGTCCAGATCGACGTACACCACGCGTGCTTCCGGGTGGACGGCCCGCGCGACCTCGTGCACGGCGCCGAAGGTCGGGATCCCGGAGCCGATGTCCAGGAAGCGGGTGATGCCCAGGCCGGCGAGGTGCTGGACCGCGCGGCGGAGGAAGGCGCGGTTGGCACGCATGATCACCGGCAGGTCGGGCCACAGCGCCATGGCCTGCCGCGCCATGTCGCGGTCGGCCTCGAAGTTGTGGGATCCGCCCAGGTAGTAGTCGTAGACCCGGGCGGCGTTCGGCGTCTCGACGTCCGTCCCTGCGGGCACCCACTCGGGTCGACGCATGGGGCACCTCTCCCCGTCGAAGTGGATCCTCGGATCTCCGGGTCCTCTGAGAATCCTATATGTCTTATGTGTGCGCATTTTTGGAGGGTGCGGTCCATCGTGCCTGCGCGGCGGCTGGTAACACGGCGCGACGGCTGCGACACGAAGAGCAGCAGAATTCCGCCCTCCCGCCCGGCCGTTGTCGCTCGCGCGGGTGACACGGCACCATGGGACCCGGCACTTCCGGCAGGTTCGACGCGTTGGGCAGTGCGGCACATCCCCGACCCACGGAAACGGCGACATGGTGACTACGGTGGTTGACACGGCTCGCACCGACGGCGGGAGCCAGGAGTCCACGGACGGGCTCGTCGGCGCGGGCAGGGCCTTCACCTGGCTGCTCGTGGTCTGCGGTGCGCTCGGCCTGCTCGCCTCGTGGGTCATCACGATCGACAAGTTCAAGCTGCTGGAGGACCCGAACTTCGTCCCCGGCTGCAGCCTGAACCCGATCATCTCCTGCGGCAACATCATGAAGAGCGAGCAGGCGCACGCCTTCGGCTTCCCCAACCCGATGATCGGCATGGTCGCCTACCCGGTCGTCATCGCCCTCGCCGTGGGAATGCTCGCCGGCGCCCGCTACCGTCGCTGGTTCTGGCTCGGACTGCAGGCCGGGACGCTCTTCGGCGTCGGCTTCGTCACATGGCTGCAGTACCAGTCGCTGTACAACATCGGCTCGCTGTGCCTGTGGTGCTCGCTGGCGTGGGTCGTCACCATCGCGCTGTTCTGGTACACCCTCGTCCACAACCTCAAGCACGAGATCATCCCGGCGCCCGCCCGTGTCCGGGACCTGGTGCTGGAGTTCCACTGGGTCGTCCCCGTCCTCTGGTACGGCGTGATCGCGGTGGCGATCCTGACCCGCTGGTGGACGTACTGGAGCACCCTGATCTGACGGCGGGGCCGCGGTGTCGGTGCCGTGACATAGGCTTCCTTGCCGTGGAGCCCGACCTGTTCACCGCCGCCGCAGAGGAACGCCAGTCGAGGGAGCCCGGAGGCAGCCCCCTGGCCGTACGGATGCGCCCGCGCACCCTCGACGAGGTCGTGGGGCAGGGCCATCTGCTCAGGCCCGGGTCGCCGCTGCGGCGCCTGGTCGGCGAGGGCGGCGGCGGACCGGCGGGACCGTCCTCGGTGATCCTCTGGGGTCCGCCGGGCATCGGCAAGACGACCCTCGCCTACGTCGTCAGCCACGCCACCAACAAGCGCTTCGTCGAGCTGTCGGCGATCACCGCGGGCGTCAAGGAGGTCCGCGCGGTCATCGAGAGCGCCAAGCGCGAGTCCGGCGGCTACGGCCGCGACACCGTGCTCTTCCTGGACGAGATCCACCGGTTCAGCAAGGCCCAGCAGGACTCCCTGCTCCCCGCCGTCGAGAACCGCTGGGTCACCCTGATCGCCGCCACCACCGAGAACCCGTACTTCTCGATCATCTCCCCGCTGCTGTCCCGGTCCCTGCTGCTCACCCTGGAGCCCCTGACCGACGACGACCTGCGCGGCCTGCTGCGGCGGGCGCTCGCCGACGAGCGCGGGCTCAAGGGCGCGGTCACGCTGCCCGAGGACACCGAGGAGCACCTGCTGCGGATCGCCGGCGGGGACGCCCGCCGGGCGCTGACCGCCCTGGAGGCCGGCGCGGGCGCGGCCCTGGCGAAGGGCGAGCCGGAGATCTCCCTGAGCACCCTCGAGGAGACCGTCGACCGCGCCGCCGTGAAGTACGACCGCGACGGCGACCAGCACTACGACGTGGCCAGCGCCCTGATCAAGTCCATCCGCGGTTCGGACGTGGACGCCGCCCTGCACTACCTGGCCCGCATGATCGAGGCGGGGGAGGACCCGCGGTTCATCGCCCGCCGGCTGATGATCTCCGCGAGCGAGGACATCGGCCTGGCCGACCCGACCGCGCTGCCCACGGCGGTCGCCGCGGCCCAGGCGGTGGCGATGATCGGCTTCCCGGAGGCCGCGCTGACCCTCAGCCACGCCACGATCGCGCTCGCCCTGGCCCCCAAGTCCAACGCGGCGACGACGGCCATCGGGGCCGCGCTCGCCGACGTACGCGCGGGCAAGGCGGGGCCGGTCCCTGCGCACCTGCGCGACAGCCACTACAAGGGCGCCGCGAAACTCGGGCACGGCCAGGGCTACCAGTACCCGCACGATCTGCCCGGCGCCATCGCCGCCCAGCAGTACGCGCCGGACGAGATCCACGGCCGGCGCTACTACGAGCCGACGCGCTACGGCGCCGAGGCCCGCTACGCCGACGTCCTGGAACGGGTCAGGGAGCGGCTGGCGGGGGAGTAGCGCCACGCCCGCTGGGGCCGGGTGCGCCGGGGTCGGGGCCGCCGAGGTCGTGTCAGTGCTCCTGTGCGGCCGCGGCCTCCTGCGCGGCGTCGAAGAGCGTGTGCATGGCCCGGTGCAGGTCGGCGTGGCCCCGTACGGGCTCCGGGAACTCGAAGCGCGCGTCGAAGGTGCCGTCCTCGCCGGTGAAGCGCACCCGCAGCCCGAAGCGGTCCAGTGCGAGCGGCACCGCGGTCGTCGGCGTGCTGCGGCAGGCGCCGGTGCCGCCGGCGAGCGCGCACAGCCAGCCCACCTGGTCGGCGTGGGCGGCCGCCAGGTGCTGCAGCAGCTCCGCCTCGTGCTCGACCAGCGGGTCGGGACGGGCCGCGGCGAACTCGTCCGGCTCCACCTGCTCCGCGCCCCACAGGTCGTCCAGCGACGCCTCGCCGACCTCCAGCCGCAGCCGCACCTTCCCGGCCGGGGCCGGCAGGTCTCGCGCGACGGTGAGCCAGCCGGCGATCCAGGCGCGGCCGCGGATGCGTCCGGGCGCCGCGACCGGGGCGACGTCAGTGATGTCGAGCACAGCCGTGAGGTCGTCGTCCTCGGCGTGCGTGGCGGCCCGTACGGCGGGCGATTCCGCGGGGAACAGCAGGAACAGGTCACCGTCGGTGCCCACGATCCGCTCGTCCGGGACCATGAGCTCGGGGAGGTCGGGCACCAGGCCGGGAATCACCAGGATGGCGGAGGCGGTACTCTGTACGAGAGTTCGTGTGCGCTCGGCTGCTGACGGCAGTCGGGCGGTTTCATGCCCGCTGGGACGCGGCTGACCATGAGCTGATCGGACCCCCGTCAAGTCGGCGCCCGCCGTGGCGTCGGCGGCGCCCTGCGTGGCGTCCATTCCGTCCGTGATGCGCGTGGTGTTCCCAGGGCGAGACATACGATCTCCTTCGCTAAGGTAAGCCTTACCTAACTTACATGGAGGTCTGGGAAACGTGAACCAGTCGCGTCCCAAGGTCAAGAAGTCGCGTGCACTCGGCATCGCCCTGACGCCGAAGGCCGTCAAGTACTTCGAGGCCCGTCCCTACCCGCCGGGCGAGCACGGCCGTGGCCGCAAGCAGAACAGTGACTACAAGGTCCGACTGCTGGAGAAGCAGCGGCTGCGCGCGCAGTACGACATCTCCGAGCGCCAGATGGCCCGTGCCTACGACCGCGCCCGCAAGGTCAGCGGCAAGACCGGCGAGGCCCTGATCGTCGAGCTCGAGCGCCGCCTGGACGCCCTCGTCCTGCGCGCCGGCCTGGCCCGCACGATCTACCAGGCCCGCCAGATGGTCGTCCACGGCCACATCGAGGTCAACGGCCACAAGGTCGACAAGCCGTCGTTCCGCGTCACCCCCGACGACGTCGTGATGGTCCGCGAGCGCTCCCGCGCCAAGACCCCGTTCCAGGTCGCCCGTGAGGGCGGCTGGGCCGGCGAGGGCGAGACCCCGAAGTACCTGCAGGTCAACCTGCAGGCGCTGGCCTTCCGCCTGGACCGTCTGCCGAACCGTCGTGAGGTCCCCGTGATCTGCGACGAGCAGCTCGTCGTCGAGTACTACGCTCGCTGACGCCTGCCCCACCCGGCACGCACGTCAGCCCCGGCGCCCCGCCCTTCCGGCGGGGCGCCGGGGCTTTCGCGTGCCCGGGGCGACCCTGCTCGCCCCGGTCAGTCCTGGGCGGACCGGCCGAGCGGCGCGCCCGCGGGCAGCGAATCGGCGGGTGGCACGGGACCGCGGGGCGGACGCGGGCCGGTGCGTGTCGGAGGCAGCCCGGTCAGGGCCCGGGCGACGGCCGCGTCCAGGTCGAGGACGCCCCCCTCGGCGTACGCCCCCTCGTAGCCGACCCGGCCCAGCTCGGCGCGGGCCAGTTCCTCGCAGCGCTGGTGGGGGATGCCGAAGTGGCGCGAGCCGAACACCGGCAGCCCGACGAGCCGCCAGATGCCGCCCGCCGCGCCCTGCAGCACCGCCGCCTCCCGGGCGTCCCCCGGGACCCGCAGCAGCGCGAGCAGCTCGATGCCGAGCACGATGCCCACCATGTCGCGGAAGGCGTGGTTGATCCGCACGCACTCGGCCGCCAGCTCGGCGGCGAGCACGGGGTCGTCCTGCCACCAGGCGATGACCGCCCGCGTGTAGAGCGCGTACGCCAGCGCCCAGCGCTCCCCGTGGTCCTCGCAGACCTCGCGGATGTGCTCGCAGAGCTCGATCCCGCCCTCCAGGTCCCCCTCGAAGGCCACCGCCATCGCCAGCTCGACCTCGGCCATGATGACGTTGCTGTTGAGCTCGCCCAGCGTCCGGTAGTGCCCCAGCGCCTCCTCGAACAGCGCCTTGGCGCGCGGCAGGTCGTCGCTGAGCAGCGCCCCGCACCCCATGCGGTGGACCGCGTACGCCACCGCCGTCGCGTCGCCGGTGGCCAGTGCCTGCTCCCGGCACTCGTACAGCATGCCCAGCGCCGCGGTGCCGTCGCCCTGGAGGATCGAGACGTAACCGCACACCCACAGCGCCTTGGCGCGCTGACCGGTGGGCTCGTGGTCGGCCGCCAGCGCGCGCTCCAGCCAGTACCTGCCCTCGGCGAGCCGGCCGCAGCCGACCCAGAAGAACCACAGGCTCGCCGCCAGGTACTGCCCGGTCCGCAGCTCCTCGGGGACCTCCAGGGAGAACTCCAGCGCGGCCCGCAGGTTGGCCAGCTCCCGCTCGGTGCCGGCCGAGATCTCCTCCTGCCGCGCGCCGAACCACTCCATCTCGCCCCAGGTGGCGAACCCCAGGTACCAGTCGCGGTGCCGGGTCCGCAGCCGCCGTTCCTCGCCCAGCTCGCGCAGCCAGCCCAGCCCGTACTCGCGCACGGTGTCCAGCAGCAGGTAGCGCACCACGCCCGCGTCCTCGCGGCGCAGCACCACCGACTTGTCCACCAGGTCCGCCAGCAGGTCCACCATCGCGTCGGCGGTCACCTCGCCGCCCGCGCACACGTACTCGGCCGCGTCGAGGTCGAAGTCCCCGGCGAACACCGACAGCCGTGCCCACAGCAGCCGTTCGCGCGGGGTGCACAGCTCGTGGCTCCACCCGATCGTGGTGCGCAGCGCGCGGTGGCGTTCGGGACCGCCCGTGCCGCCGCGCCGGGTGAGCAGCCGGAAGCGGTCGTCCAGCCGCCCGATGATCTGCCGCACCGACAGCGCCCGCACGCGGCCCGCCGCCAGTTCCAGCGCCAGCGGGATGCCGTCCAGGTGGCGGCAGAGCTCCTCCACCTCGGCCCGATTGCCCCCGTCCACGGTGAAGCCCGGCAGCACCGCGGCCGCCCGGTCGGCGAACAGCTCCACCGCCTCGTCGGCGTCGCCCAGCGGCTCCAGCGCCACGATGTGCTCGCCGGCCACCCCCAGCGGCTGCCGGCTGGTGGCCAGCAACCGCAGTCCCGGTGCCCGCCGCAGCATCGCCTCGGCCAGCTCCGCCGCCGCCTCCACCTGCGGTTCGCAGCAGTCCAGGACGAGCAGCAGCTCGCGGCGGGCCAGGAAGGCACCGAGCGCGGCCCGGGGACCGCGCGTGGTGTGGTCGGTCAGGCCGAGCGCGTCCGCCACGGCGTGGTCCACCAGTCCCGGATCCCGTACGGCCCCCAGCTCGGCCAGCCAGACCCCGTCGGCGAACCCGGCGCGCAGCCCGGCCGCCGCGCGCAGCGCGAGCCGGGTCTTGCCGACCCCGCCCACGCCGGTCACCGTCACCATCCGGGCCCGCTCCAGCAGGCGGGCCACGTCGTCGAGCTCGCGCCGCCGGCCGACGAAGTGGTTCAGCTCGCACGGCAGGTTGCCGGGCGTCGTCTCATGGCGCATGGGTCACGGAGGGTATCGTCAAATAAGCGGAACGTACAGTCCGGGCCCCCTCGCCCGGGCCGGTGGCGGGCGGCCCCGGCCCGCAATGCGGTACGGAGCGTGCTGCCCGTCGCGATAAGGTCGGTACCTGATCGGTACCTGATTGGCGCGGTGGATCCGAGGGAGTGGCAGCGTGTCCGGTGGAGAGGTGGCCGGCCTCATCGTGGCCGTCTTCTGGGCGATCCTGGTGTCGTTCCTCGCCGTGGCACTCGTGCGGCTCGCGCAGGCGCTCCGTCAGGCCACCCGCCTCGTGGCGGAGGTGACCGACCAGGCCGTGCCGCTGCTCGGCGAGGCCTCCGAGGCGGTCCGTTCCGCCCACGCCCAGCTGGCCCGCGTGGACACCATCACCTCCGACGTCGCCGAGGTGACCGCGAACGCCTCCGCCCTGTCCACGACCGTCGCCTCCACCTTCGGAGGCCCCCTCGTGAAGGTCGCGGCCTTCGGCTACGGCGTGCGGCGCGCGGTCACCCTCCAGGCCAAGGGCGCCGCCAAGAAGCGCACCGTGGTCGTCGGCCGGACGCTTCCGTCCGCCCGCAGCCGTAAGTCAAGGGGCTGACCTGCATGTTCCGCCGTGCCTTCTGGTTCACCGCCGGTGCCGCCGCCGGGGTGTGGGCCACCAACAAGGTCCATCGCAAGATCCGCAGCCTGACCCCTGAGAGCCTCGCGGCGAAGGCGGCCGACAAGGCCCTCGAGGCCGGGGACCGGCTGCGCACCTTCGCGCAGGACGTCCGCGCCGGGATGACCGAGCGCGAGGAACAGCTCAACGACCAACTGGGCCGTACGGCCCCCGACCTCGACATGCCGGCCCAGCGGCCGGAGATCGCGTACCACCACCGGAAGGACGAACACTGATGGAGTCGGCAGAAATCCGCCGCCGCTGGCTGCGTTTCTTCGAAGAGCGCGGGCACACCGTCGTGCCGTCGGCGTCGCTCATCGCCGACGACCCCACGCTCCTTCTGGTGCCCGCGGGCATGGTCCCGTTCAAGCCCTACTTCCTGGGTGAGGTCAAGCCGCCCTTCCCGCGCGCCACCAGCGTGCAGAAGTGCGTCCGCACGCCCGACATCGAGGAGGTCGGCAAGACCACCCGCCACGGCACCTTCTTCCAGATGTGCGGCAACTTCTCGTTCGGCGACTACTTCAAGGAAGGCGCCATCAAGTTCGCCTGGGAGCTGCTCACCTCTTCCGTGGCGGACGGCGGTTACGGTCTCGACCCCGAGCGGCTGTGGATCACCGTCTACAAGGACGACGACGAGGCCGAGCAGATCTGGCGCGAGGTCGTGGGCGTGCCCGCCGAGCGCATCCAGCGTCTGGGCATGAAGGACAACTTCTGGTCCATGGGCGTCCCCGGCCCCTGCGGGCCGTGCTCCGAGATCAACTACGACCGCGGCCCCGAGTTCGGCGTCGAGGGCGGCCCGGCCGTCAACGACGAGCGGTACGTGGAGATCTGGAACCTGGTCTTCATGCAGTACGAGCGCGGGGAGGGGACCGGCAAGGAGGAGTTCCCGATCCTCGGCGACCTGCCCGCCCAGAACATCGACACCGGTCTCGGTCTCGAGCGTCTCGCCATGATCCTGCAGGACGTGCAGAACATGTACGAGACCGACACCCTGCGCGCGGTCATCGACAAGGCCACCGAGCTCACCGGCGTCGCCTACGGCGCCGCGCACGACTCCGACGTCTCGCTGCGCGTGGTCGCCGACCACATGCGCACCTCCGTCATGCTGATCGGCGACGGCGTCACCCCCGGCAACGAGGGCCGCGGCTACGTGCTGCGCCGCATCATGCGCCGCGCCATCCGCAACATGCGGCTGCTCGGCGCCACGGACGCCGTGGTCGGCGAACTCGTCGACACCGTCATCAAGACGATGGGCCAGCAGTACCCGGAGCTCGTCGAGGACCGCAAGCGCATCGAGACGGTCGCCCTCGCCGAGGAGACCCGCTTCCTCAAGACGCTGAAGGCCGGCACCAATGTGCTGGACACCGCCGTCACCGAGGCCAAGTCCGCCGGTTCCGGTGTGCTCTCCGGCGACAAGGCCTTCCTGCTCCACGACACCTGGGGCTTCCCGATCGACCTCACCCTCGAAATGGCCGCCGAGCAGGGCCTGTCGGTGGACGAGGACGGCTTCCGCCGCCTGATGAAGGAACAGCGGGACCGCGCCAAGGCCGACGCCCTGGTGAAGAAGAGCGGTCATGTCGACATGTCGGCGTACCGCTCCATCGCCGACACGGCCGGGAGTACCGTCTTCACCGGGTACACCGACAACGAGGGCGAGGCCAGTGTCGTCGGCCTGCTGGTCGACGGTGTGCCCTCGCCGGCCGCCAACGAGGGCGACGAGGTCGAGGTCATCCTCGACCGCACCCCCTTCTACGCCGAGGGCGGCGGCCAGCTCGCCGACACCGGCCGCATCCGCACCGAGTCGGGCGCCGTCATCGAGGTGCGCGACGTGCAGCAGCCCGTGCCCGGCGTCACCGTGCACAAGGGCAGCGTCCAGGTCGGCGAGGTGACCGTCGGCTCCGCCGCGTTCGGCAAGATCGACCTCGGCCGCCGCCGCGCCATCGCCCGCGCCCACAGCGCCACCCACCTCACCCACCAGGCGCTGCGCGACGCGCTCGGCCCCACCGCCGCCCAGGCCGGTTCGGAGAACTCCCCGGGCCGCTTCCGCTTCGACTTCGGCTCGCCGGCCGCCGTGCCGGGCAGCGTGCTGACCGACGTCGAGCAGAAGATCAACGCCGTGCTCTCCCGCGAACTCGACGTCACCGCCGAGATCATGAGCATCGACGAGGCCAAGAAGGCCGGCGCCATCGCCGAGTTCGGCGAGAAGTACGGCGAGCGGGTGCGCGTGGTGACCATCGGCGACTACTCCAAGGAGCTCTGCGGCGGCACGCACGTCCACAACACCGCCCAGCTGGGCCTGGTCAAGCTGCTCGGCGAGTCCTCGATCGGCTCCGGCGTGCGCCGGGTCGAGGCCCTGGTCGGCGTGGACGCGTACAACTTCCTCGCCCGCGAGCACACGGTCGTGGCCCAGCTCCAGCAGCTGGTCAAGGGCCGTCCGGAGGAGCTCCCGGAGAAGATCTCCGGCATGCTCGCCAAGCTCAAGGAGGCCGAGAAGGAGATCGAGCGCTTCCGCGCCGAGAAGGTCCTGCAGGCCGCGGCCGGGCTCGCCGCCTCCGCGCAGGACGTCAAGGGTGTGGCCCTGGTCACCGGCCAGGTGCCGGACGGCACCGGCGCCGACGACCTGCGCAAGCTCGTCCTGGACGTCCGCCAGCGGATCAGCGGCGGCCGCGCCGCCGTCGTGGCCCTGTTCACCGTCGCGGGCGACCGCCCGCTGACCGTCATCGCCACCAACGAGGCGGCCCGTGAACGCGGCCTGAAGGCCGGCGAGCTGGTCCGCACCGCCGCCAAGACCCTCGGCGGCGGCGGTGGCGGCAAGCCGGACGTCGCCCAGGGCGGCGGCCAGAACGCGGACGCGGTCGGCGAGGCCATCGCCGCCGTGCAGCGCCTCGTCGCCGAGACTGCCTGAGGTCGTCGATGCGCAGGGGTCGCAGGATCGCGATCGACGTCGGGGACGCCCGCATCGGGGTCGCCTCGTGCGACCCCGACGGGCTGATCGCCACACCCGTCGAGACGGTGCCCGGCCGGGACGTCCCGGCCGCGCGCCGGCGCATCGCGCAGATCATCGAGGAGTACGAGCCGATCGAGGTCCTGGTCGGCCTGCCCCGCTCGCTCAGCGGGCGGGAGGGGCCGGCCGCGGCCAAGGCCCGCGAGTTCGCCCAGGATGTGGCGAAGATCATCTCCCCCGTTCCGGTGCGCCTCGTTGACGAGCGGATGACCACCGTCACGGCCACCCAGGGCCTGCGCGCATCGGGCGTCAAGGCCAAGAAGGGACGTTCCGTCGTCGACCAGGCGGCGGCCGTGGTCATCCTCCAGAGCGCCCTCGAGACCGAACGGGTGTCTGGTAAAGAGCCGGGCGAGAGCGTCGAACCGTTTATCTGATCGCGGTACGGTAACGTTCCGCGCAGCACGGCGGCTCCACAGTCTGATCCGTGGGTGCCGACGGGTCGGGACCCTCCCGCCCGCGCCACAAGCGCCGGCCGGCTGCCGCCTCGCGAACCGAACCGTAGGGGATCGATGACTGACTATGGCCGGAGCCCGGGCTCCGAAGCATGGCACCCCGAAGACCCTCTCTTCGGTGACCAATGGGGACAGCAGCAGCACCCGCAGCAACACCAGCACCCGCAGCACCAGCAGTATTCCCAGTACCAGCAGCAACATCAGCACCCACAGAACCAGCAGCAGCACCCTCAGTACCCGCAGCAGGGCGGTTGGGACCCCTACGGCGACACCGGTCAGCAGCAGCAGTACCCGTACGACCCGCAGCAGCAGTACGACTCCTGGGGCGCCCCGGCCGGCTACGGCCAGGACGGGTACGGCGGTCAGCAGCAGCCCGACTACTACGGGCAGGGCGGCTACCCGCCCCCGCAGCGGCCCGACCAGCGCTACCCGGAGCAGCAGCCCCAGTACCAGCAGCAGCCCCCGCAACAGCAGCCTCAGCAGCAGCCGCAGCAGCCGCAGCGGCCGCAGCGCTCCCGGCCGGCCGAGCAGGAAGCCCCGCTCTGGGACGACGAGGGGGGCGCCGCCGACGACCACTCCTTCTTCTCCGGCGCGGACGACGACGAGGACGACGAGCCGCAGCCGGGCCGCAACGACCGGCGCGGCCGCGCGGGCAGGAGCGGCAAGACCGGGCAGGGCGGCAAGAAGCGCCGCTCCGGCATGGCGTGCCTGGTCGTGCTGGTCGTCCTCGGCGGCGGCATCGCAGGGGCCGGCTGGTTCGGCTACCGCTACTACCAGAGCAACTTCGGTCCGCCCCCGGACTTCGCCGGGCAGGGCAGCGGCGAGGTCCAGGTCGAGGTACCGCAGGGCGCGAGCGGCATCCAGATCGGCAACATCCTCAAGAAGGCCGGCGTGGTCAAGAGCGTCGACGCCTTCACCGCGGCCGTCAGCAAGGACCCCAAGGGCAACTCCATCCAGGCGGGCGTCTACGTCCTGCACAAGGAGATGGCCGCGTCCAGCGCCGTCACGATGATGCTCGACCCGAAGTCGCAGAACGTCCTGGTCATCGCCGAGGGCCTGCGCGACGTGCAGATCTACGCGATCATCGACGCCAAACTGGGGCTCGACAAGGGCGCCACCGCCAAGGTCGCCGAGGACCAGGTCGGCAAGCTCGGGCTGCCCGACTGGGCTGATGACAACAAGGACATCAAGGATCCGCTGGAGGGCTTCCTCTGGCCGAGCCGCTACAGCGTCGGCAAGGACACCAAGCCCGCCGACCTGCTGCGCAGCATGGTCACCAACGCCAAGAAGCAGTACACCAAGTACGACGTGGAGGCGAAGGCCGAGAAACTGGGGCTGGAGTCACCGCTGCAGGTCGTCACCCTGGCCAGCCTGGTGCAGGCCGAGGGCAAGTCGGACGAGGACTTCCGGAAGATGTCGCGGGTCGTCTACAACCGCCTCAAGCCGACCAACACCGAGACCAACGGCAAGCTCGAGTTCGACTCGACGTACAACTACCTGAAGAACCAGAGCGAGATCAACCTCTCGCTCAAGGAGCTCCGTACCTACGACGACGCCTACAACACGTACTACTACCGGGGGCTCCCGCCGGGGCCGATCGGCAACCCCGGAGCGAAGGCGCTGGCCGCGGCCATGGATCCCGAACCGGGCAAGTGGTACTACTTCATCTCCCTCGACGGGCACACGACCAAGTTCACGGAGACGCTCGCGGAGCACGACAAGCTCGCCAAGGAGTTCGACAAGAAGCACAACGGCTGAGCCGCCGCCGGGGCGCCGCCCCCGGGCCCGCCCCCCCGGGGGGCCCCCCGCGGCCGGGCCCCGCGCCGCCCCGCCCCGGGGGGTCTTTTGGGCCCCGCCACGACCCGGGGGCCCCGCCCCCCGCCCGCCCGGGGGGGGCCC
>NZ_JBIATA010000009.1:202089-269484 GCF_042891295.1 Streptomyces sp. NPDC001902
GCCGTCCCGGCCCGCGCCGCGCCCCCCCCACCCCCCGCTCCCGCCAGCCGGCCGGGCCCCGCGCCCCCGCGCCGCCGCCCCCCCCGCGCCCCCCGCCCCCCCCCCGCCCCCCCGCCCCGCTGCCGTCCCGAGCGCCGCCCGGACCGGGCGGATCTTGAGGCCCTAGACTCGACCGGGCGTCCCCTCCGCCGGCCGGACGGGGGCGGCCCGGATCGACGGACACCACGCAGCCGAGGGGACCAGCCCATGACGAAGAGCCCGCGGGGGGCCGCGCGTGCCTAGGGCAGCGGTCCTCGGATCGCCGATCACGCACTCCCTCTCCCCGGTGCTGCACCGCGCCGCCTACGCGGAACTGGGGCTGGCCGACTGGACGTACGACCGCTTCGAGGTCGACGAGGCCGCGCTGCCCGGTTTCCTGGCCCGGCTGGGCGAACTGCCCGGCGGCGGACGCTGGGCCGGGCTGTCGCTGACCATGCCGCTCAAGCGGGCCGTCATCCCGCTGCTGGACGAGGTCAGCGACACCGCCTCGGCCGTCGAGGCCGTCAACACGCTGGTGCTCACCGAGGACGGACGCCGGCTGGGCGACAACACCGACATCCCCGGGATGGTGGCGGCCCTGCACGAGCGCGGCGTCGGACGTGTCGGCTCCGCCGCCGTGCTCGGCGCCGGGGCGACCGCCTCGTCCGCGCTGGCCGCGCTGGCGCAGATCTGCGACGGCGAGGTCACCGCGTACGTGCGCAGCGACACCCGCGCCGGCGAGATGCGGCAGTGGGGCGAGCGGCTCGGTGTGGCCGTGCGGACGGCCGCCTGGGAGGACGCCGAGCAGGCCCTGGCCGCGCCCCTGGTGATCTCCACGACGCCGGCCGGCACCGCCGACGCGCTCGCCGCCGCCGTGCCCGAGCGGCCCGGCACGCTCTTCGACGTGCTGTACGACCCCTGGCCCACCACCTTGGCGTCGGCCTGGGCGGAGCGGGGCGGGGCCGTCGTCGGCGGACTCGACCTGCTGGTGCACCAGGCGGTGCTGCAGGTGGAGCTGATGACCGGCCGCAAGCCGGCCCCCCTGGCGGCCATGCGGGCGGCCGGCGAGGCGGCGCTGCACCGCCCCTGACCGGTCCGGAGGTGTCCACGGCGCTGTCCGCCCAGCGGACCGCGCCCCGCCTTCGCCGCGGGACGTGAAAGGATCGGTTTACGCACGGATGGTCCGGTCCGCCTCGCCGCGGTCCGGGCGATGATGAAGGAGCGAGCACCGTTGAGCAGGTTGCGCTGGCTGACCGCGGGGGAGTCGCACGGCCCCGCACTCGTCGCGACGCTGGAGGGTCTGCCCTCCGGTGTGCCGATCACCACCGAGATGGTGGCGGACCACCTCGCGCGGCGGCGGCTCGGCTATGGCCGCGGTGCCCGTATGAAGTTCGAGCAGGACCAGGTCACCTTCCTCGGCGGCGTGCGCCACGGGCTCACCCTGGGCTCCCCGGTCGCGGTCATGGTGGGGAACACCGAGTGGCCCAAGTGGGAGCAGGTCATGGCGGCCGACCCGGTCGACCCCGAGGTCCTCGCCGGGCTCGCCCGCAACGCCCCGCTGACCCGGCCCCGCCCCGGCCACGCCGACCTCGCCGGGATGCAGAAGTACGGCTTCGACGAGGCCCGGCCGATCCTGGAGCGTGCCTCCGCCCGCGAGACCGCGGCCCGTGTCGCACTCGGCGCCGTGGCCCGCTCCTACCTCAAGGAGACGGCGGGCATCGAGATCGTCTCCCACGTGGTGGAGCTCGCCTCGGCCAAGGCCCCGTACGGCGTGTACCCCACCCCCGCCGACGTCGACAGGCTCGACGCCGACCCCGTGCGCAGCCTGGACGCCGACGCCAGCAAGCGGATGGTCGCCGAGATCGACCAGGCCCACAAGGACGGCGACACGCTCGGCGGCGTCGTCGAGGTGCTCGCCTACGGCGTGCCCGTCGGCCTCGGCAGTCACGTGCACTGGGACCGCCGGCTGGACGCCCGGCTGGCCGCCGCCCTCATGGGCATCCAGGCCATCAAGGGCGTCGAGGTCGGCGACGGCTTCGAGCTCGCCCGCGTCCCCGGCTCCAAGGCGCACGACGAGATCGTCGCCACGCAGGACGGCATCCGCCGCTCCACGGGCCGTTCCGGCGGCACCGAGGGCGGCCTGAGCACCGGCGAGCTGCTGCGGGTGCGGGCCGCGATGAAGCCCATCGCCACCGTGCCGCGTGCGCTGGCCACCGTGGACGTGACCACCGGCGAGGCCACCCAGGCCCACCACCAGCGTTCCGACGTCTGTGCCGTCCCGGCCGCGGGGATCGTCGCCGAGGCGATGGTCGCCCTGGTCCTGGCCGACGCGGTCGCGGAGAAGTTCGGCGGCGACAGCGTCACCGAGACCCGTCGCAACGTGCGCGGCTACCTCGACAACCTGGTGATCCGATGAGCGGCCCGGTCGTCGTCCTGGTCGGCCCGATGGGGGTCGGCAAGAGCACCGTCGGCGAGCTGCTCGCCCTGCGGCTGGGCACGACCTGCCGCGACACCGACGCCGACATCGTCGAGGCCGAGGGCCGGCCGATCGCGGACATCTTCGTCGAGGACGGCGAGGAGCACTTCCGCGCGCTGGAGGCCGGCGCCGTCCGCGTCGCGCTCGCCGAGCACCAGGGCGTGCTCGCGCTCGGCGGCGGCTCGATCCTCGACGAGGACACCCGCAAACTGCTCGCCGGGCTGCCCGTGGTCTTCCTCGACATGGACGTCGCCGAAGCCGTCAAGCGCGTCGGCCTCGACGCCGCCCGCCCCCTGCTCGCCGTCAACCCGCGGCGGCAGTGGCGCGAGCTGATGGAAGCCCGCCGCCCGCTGTACACCGAGGTCGCCCGCGCCGTGGTCAGCACGGAGGGCCGGACCCCCGAGGACGTCGCGGACGCCGTCCTGGACGCACTGGAGCTGAAGAACGCATGACCGAGCACGCCGCCCACGCCCCCATCCGCATCCAGGTCGGGGGCAGTGCGGGCACCGAGCCGTACGAGGTGCTGGTCGGCCGGCAGCTGCTCGGCGAGCTGCCGGGCCTGATCGGCGACAAGGCGGTGCGGGTCGCCGTCATCCACCCCGAGGCCCTGGAGGCCACCGGCCAGGCGCTGCGCGAGGACCTGGCGGAGCAGGGCTACGAGGCCGTCGCCATCCAGGTGCCCAACGCCGAGGAGGCCAAGACCACCGAGGTCGCGGCGTACTGCTGGCGGGCGCTCGGGCAGTCGGGATTCACCCGGACGGATGTCATCGTCGGCGTCGGCGGCGGTGCCACCACCGACCTCGCCGGGTTCGTCGCGGCGACGTGGCTGCGCGGGGTCCGCTGGGTCGCCGTGCCGACCACCGTGCTCGGCATGGTGGACGCCGCGGTCGGCGGCAAGACGGGCATCAACACCGCCGAGGGCAAGAACCTCGTCGGCGCCTTCCACCCGCCCGCCGGGGTGCTCTGCGACCTCGCGGCGCTGGAGTCGCTGCCGGTCAACGACTACGTCAGCGGCCTCGCCGAGATCATCAAGGCCGGCTTCATCGCCGACCCCGTGATCCTGGACCTGATCGAGCAGGACCCGGCCGCCGCCCGCGGCCCCGAGGGCCCGCACACCGCCGAGCTCCTCGAGCGTGCCATCCGCGTCAAGGCCGAGGTGGTCTCCGCGGACCTCAAGGAGTCGGGCCTGCGCGAGATCCTCAACTACGGCCACACCCTCGGCCACGCCATCGAGAAGAACGAGCGCTACAACTGGCGGCACGGCGCCGCCGTCTCCATCGGCATGGTGTTCGCCGCCGAACTCGGCCGCCTGGCCGGCCGTCTGGACGACGCCACCGCCGACCGTCACCGCTCCGTGCTGGAGTCCGTCGGCCTGCCGCTGACCTACCGCGGAGACCAGTGGCCGCGGCTGCTGGAGACGATGAAGGTGGACAAGAAGTCGCGCGCCGACCGGCTGCGCTTCATCGTGCTGGACGGCCTCGCCAAGCCGACCGTCCTGGAGGCCCCCGACCCCGGGGTGCTGCTCGCCGCCTACGCGGAGATCTCCAAGTAGGCCCGCACGCGCACGGGACGGCGGATCCCGAACGGCCGGGCACCCCGTGGGCTGCCCGGCCGTTCACACAACTGCGGCCGTTGACGGTACCGTTCGGTCGAACCTGAAAGCTCTTGTACGGACGGAGTGGCCTCGATGCAGCATGCCGTGGGTGCGCCGCTGCCACCGCCGCACGGTGGGCAGCAGGCCGGGCAGCCAGGGCCGCCGCCGCAGCCCCCGGGCACCACCGGCCACTTCCCGATGGCTCAGGGAGCCCCCGTCCAGCACCCGGTCCAGCCGCCCCCGCAGCCCGCGGCCGGCGGCGGCGCTCCGTTCACGGGCACCACGCACGGCCCCGTCGCGGTCCTGCTGATCGGCGCGGCCGGCGCGGGCAAGACGACCATCGCCCGGCACTGGGCCGACCACCGGGGCGTACCGACCGCCCACATCAGCCTGGACGACGTCCGCGAGTGGGTCCGCTCCGGCTTCGCCGACCCGCAGTCCGGCTGGAACGACCACTCCGAGGCGCAGTACCGCCTCGCCCGCCGCACCTGCGGCTTCGCGGCCCGCAACTTCCTGGCGAACGGGATCTCCTGCATCATCGACGACGCGGTCTTCCCCGACCGCCCGGTCGTCGGCCTCGGCGGCTGGAAGCGGCACGTGGGGCCCGGTCTGCTGCCCGTCGTCCTCCTCCCCGGCCTCGACATCGTGCTGGCCCGCAACGCCCAGCGCAGCGGCAACCGGCGCCTGTCGGACGAGGAGGTCGCCCGCATCCACGGCCGCATGGCCGGCTGGTACGGCTCGGGGCTGCCGATCATCGACAACTCCCACCTGGACGTAGCCGCGGCCGCCGCCGCGCTCGACAGCGTCGTCACCCACAGCCTCCAGGGCCCGCCCGCCTGGTAGCCACCGCCCGGCGGCTCTCGACAGGCCGACCGGCGGCCCGCGACGTACGCTCGCCACATGTCCGAGGTGCACGCTGCCCGCAGGGAACGCCTCCGGGACCGCTGCGCGGCGGCCGGATCGGCGGCGGCGCTCGTCTCGCGTCCCGCCAACGTCCGCTACCTGACGGGCTGCGCCCCGCCGGGGACCGTGCTGCTCGTGGGGCCGGGTCCCGAGGACGTGCTGGTCCACCACCGTCACCCGTCCGGCGACCTGGCCGAGGGCCGGCTCCCGGACGACGTGCGGGCCGTCGTCCTGTCCGGCCCCGACGGCGACCCGGCGGTCACCGCCGCCGCGCTGGCCGCGGACCGCAAGGCGGAGGCCCTGGCGGTCGAGGAGCACCACCTCACCGTCGCGCGGCACCGCGCCGTCGGCAGCGCCGCGCCGGGCGTGCGCCTGTCCGACCTCGGCTCGGCCGTGGAGCAGCTCCGCCTGGTCAAGGACGAGCAGGAGATCTCCGCGTTGCGGATCGCCGCCGAGATCGCCGACCAGGCGCTCAGCGAACTCCTGGAGTCGATCCTGGTGGGCCGCACCGAACGCCACCTCGCCCTGGAGCTGGAGCGCCGCCTCATCGACCACGGCGCCGACGGCCCGGCCTTCCCCACCTGCGTGGGCACCGGCCCCCATTCGGGTGCGGCGCGCCATCTGCCCACCGACCGGCGGGTCGAGGAGGGCGACTTCCTCACCGTGTGCCTGGGCGCCTGCTACCGCGGCTACCGCTGTGAGGTGGGGCGCACCTTCGTCATCGGCACCTCGCCCGCGGACTGGCAGATCGAGCTGTACGACCTGGTCTTCGCGGCCCAGCGGGCCGGCCGCGAGGCCCTCGCACCCGGCGCCGCCTGCCGCGACGTGGACCACGCCGCACGCCACGTACTGGAGTCCGGGGGCCATGGCGAGGCCCTGGGGGAGTCCACCGGACACGGCGTCGGACTGGAGATCGGCGAGGACCCGCGGTTGTCCCCCTCGGCCATGGGTAAACTGGACGCTTGCGTGCCGGTCACCGTCGAACCGGGAGTCCACATCCCGGGCCGTGGCGGTGTCCGCATCGACGACACACTCGTCGTGCGTCCACCGACGGACGGCGGGCCCGAGCTACTCACCATCACGACCAAGGAGCTGCTCGCCCTGTAGAGGGCGGCCGCGGCTCCGGGTCCCCGAAGCAGCAGTGCAGGAGATTCCGCAACCGTGGCCACCACGAACGACCTCAAGAACGGCCTCGTGCTCAAGCTCGACGGCGGCCAGCTCTGGTCCGTCGTCGAGTTCCAGCACGTCAAGCCCGGCAAGGGCCCCGCCTTCGTCCGTACGAAGCTCAAGAACGTGCTCTCCGGAAAGGTCGTCGACAAGACCTTCAACGCCGGCGTGAAGGTCGAGACGGCCAACGTCGACAAGCGCGGGATGCAGTTCTCCTACAAGGACGGCGAGAGCTTCGTGTTCATGGACATGGACACGTACGACCAGATCTACATCACCCCCGAGGTCGTCGGCGACGCCGCCCACTTCCTCCTGGAGGGCTTCGAGGCCGTCGTCGCCATGTACGAGGGCTCCCCGCTCTACATCGAGCTCCCGGCCGCCGTCGAGCTGGTCATCGAGTACACCGAGCCCGGCGTCCAGGGCGACCGCTCCACCGGCGGCACCAAGCCCGCCAAGCTGGAGACCGGCTACGAGATCGGCGTCCCGCTCTTCATCACCACCGGTGAGAAGATCAAGGTCGACACCCGCTCGGGTGAGTACCTCGGCCGGGTGACCAGCTAACCGTGGCTGCTCGTAACAAGGCCCGCAAGCGCGCCTTCCAGATCCTCTTCGAGGCGGAGCAGCGGGGTGTCAGCCCCAAGACCGCCATGGCGGACTGGATCAGGCTCGCCCGGACCGACGACCGGCAGCCGCCGGTCAGCGAATACACGATGCAGCTCATCGAGGGCTACGCCGAACGGGCGAGGCGCATCGACGAACTGCTGTCGAAGCACGCCGTGGGCTGGACCCTCGACCGGATGCCGGTGACCGACCGGAACATCCTGCGGCTCGGCGCCTACGAGCTGATCTGGGAGGACGGCGTCCCCGACGCCGTCGTCCTGGACGAGGCCGTGCAGCTGGCCAAGGAGTTCTCCACCGAGGAGTCGCCCTCGTTCGTGAACGGCCTGCTGGCCCGTCTCAAGGAGCTGAAGCCCGGCCTCCGGGAGGACTAGCCCCCGACACCGCCCACCGGGCCCGGAACGCGCGCGTTCCGGGCCCGTGGCGTGCCCGGTCGGCGCCTGGCGCGCCGTGCCGGGGCGGGCGACGGGAGGACAAACACAACCGCCCCTCGGACGCGGCCTGGTGGCCGCGCCCAAGGGGCGGGACGTTTCTGCTTCCCGAGGGCGTCAGCCCTCCTCGTGCTGCACCGCGCGCCGTGCGTCCGCGTCGAGGACGCCCCAGCTGATCAGCTGCTCGGTCAGGACCGAGGGCGACTGGTCGTAGATGACGGCGAGGGTGCGCAGGTCGTCCTGGCGGATCGACAGCACCTTGCCGTTGTAGTCGCCGCGCTGGCTCTGGATGGTCGCGGCGTAGCGCTGCAGCGGACCGGCCTTGTCGGACGGCACCTGGCTCAGTCGCTCGAGGTCGAGGACGAGCTTCGGCGGCGGCTCGGCGGCACCGCCGGGCGCGGAACCGGGCAGCAGCTCCTGGACCGGAACGCCGTAGAAGTCGGCGAGCTCGGCGAGGCGCTGCACGGTCACGGCGCGGTCGCCGCGCTCGTAGGAACCGACCACCACGGCCTTCCAGCGGCCCTGGGACTTCTCCTCGACACCGTGGAGGGAGAGTCCCTGCTGTGTGCGGATGGCGCGGAGCTTCGCTCCGAGCTGCTTGGCGTAATCGCTGGACATATGGCTCCCCGGACGGAAACTCAGTAACTCACTGTGAGGTTACGCAGCGTAATTGGAATCCGTCAAGCCGAATGGTCCACACCGGTCCCCCGGAAGAGCGAGGAATGGCCGGTCACCGGCCTTTCGGCCGGGATCTGCAGTCGATCGTGGTACGGGTGGCGGACCCGCCCCGAGAGCCGCGCCAGGCGGCCGCCAGGCCCCGCCAGGGAGCACGCCAGGGTGCCTGATACCGTTGACCCGTACCTTTTGGCGTCCTTTAAGGCCCGTCCAGTGAGGCGGGGAAGGAGGTCCCTTTTCCATGACCGTCATCGGTTCCGATCCGGTCCGGCCCGTCCTCGAGGCCCCGGACATCGCGCGGGTGCTGACCCGCATCGCGCACGAGATCGTCGAACGCGCCAAGGGCGCGGACGACGTGGTTCTCCTCGGCATCCCCACCCGCGGGGTCCATCTGGCCCGCAGGCTCGCCGACAAGCTCGACGGCATCACCGGCGGCAAGACCCCGGTCGGCTCGCTCGACATCACCATGTACCGCGACGACCTGCGGCTCGGCCCGGCGCGCGCGCTCGCCCGCACCGAGATCCCGGCCGACGGGGTGGACGGCCGGCTGGTCGTCCTCGTCGACGACGTGCTCTTCTCCGGCCGCACGATCCGCGCCGCCCTCGACGCGCTGGGCGACATCGGCCGCCCCCGCGCCGTGCAGCTGGCCGTCCTGGTCGACCGCGGCCACCGCGAGCTGCCCATCAGGGCCGACTACGTCGGCAAGAACATCCCCACCTCGCTGCGCGAGACCGTCAAGGTCCACCTGACCGAGGAGGACGGGCGCGACTGCGTCCTGCTCGGCGTACGCGACGGCTCCCCGGCGGACGAGTAGCCGCGGGCGCACCCCGGCTCCCGGGGCAGCGCCCTGCCCGCCCGTCCCCGCCCCGGCCTGCCCGGGAGACGTGGCGTGCCGCCACCCAGTCCGCCCCCGCACGCATCCTCCGGAGTGACCCGATGAAGCGCCACCTGATCTCGGCCGCCGACCTCACCCGTGACGACGCCCTCCTCGTGCTCGACACGGCGGAGGAGATGGCCCGCGTCGCCGACCGCCCCATCAAGAAACTGCCGACCCTGCGCGGCCGCACGGTCGTGAACCTCTTCTTCGAGGACTCGACCCGCACCCGCATCTCCTTCGAGGCCGCCGCCAAGCGCCTGTCGGCCGACGTGATCAACTTCTCCGCCAAGGGCTCCTCGGTGTCCAAGGGCGAGTCCCTGAAGGACACCGCCCTCACCCTGGAGGCCATGGGCGCCGACGCCGTCGTCATCCGCCACCACATGTCCGGCGCCCCGCACCGGCTGGCGTACTCCGACTGGATCGGCGGCAGCGTCGTCAACGCCGGCGACGGCACGCACGAGCACCCCACGCAGGCCCTGCTCGACGCCTTCACCATGCGCCGCCACCTGTCCGGCCCCGGCCGTGACCTGGCGGGACGCCGCATCACCATCGTCGGCGACGTGCTGCACAGCCGGGTGGCCCGCTCCAACGTGCTGCTGCTGGGCACGCTCGGCGCCGAGGTCACCCTGGTGGCGCCGCCCACCCTGCTGCCGATCGGCGTCGAGAACTGGCCCTGCGAGGTCTCCTACGACCTGGACGCGGTGCTCGCCAAGTCCGACGCCGTGATGATGCTGCGCGTCCAGCGCGAACGCATGAACGCCGCCTTCTTCCCCACCGAGCGCGAGTACTCCCGCCGCTACGGCCTCGACGGCCTGCGCATGGCCGCGCTGCCCGAGCACGCCGTCGTCATGCACCCCGGCCCGATGAACCGCGGCATGGAGATCACCGCCGAGGTCGCCGACTCGCCGCGCTGCACCGCGGTCGAGCAGGTGAAGAACGGCGTCAGCATCCGCATGGCCGTCCTGTACCTGCTGCTCGGCGGCGCCGAGCCCGCCGTCTCCGCCCCCGCCCCCGCCCGCACCGAGGAGAACAACCAAGCATGAGCGCGACCCCGAAGACGCTGATCCGCGGCGCGAGGATCCTCGGCGGAGAGCCGCAGGACGTCCTGATCGACGGCGAGACCATCGCCGAGGTCGGCCCGGACCTGACCGCCCCCGAGGGCGCCACGGTGGTCGAGGCCGAGGGCAAGGTCCTCCTGCCGGGCCTGGTCGACCTCCACACGCACCTGCGCGAGCCCGGTCGTGAGGACTCCGAGACCGTCCTCACCGGCACGCGGTCGGCCGCCGCGGGCGGCTACACCGCCGTCCACGCGATGGCCAACACCTTCCCCGTCGCCGACACCGCCGGCGTCGTCGAGCAGGTCTGGCGCCTCGGCCGCGAGCACGGCTACTGCGACGTCCAGCCGGTCGGCGCCGTCACCGTGGGCCTGGAGGGCAAGAAGCTCGCCGAGCTCGGCGCGATGGCCGACTCCGCCGCCGGTGTGCGGGTCTTCTCCGACGACGGCAAGTGCGTCGACGACGCCGTGATGATGCGCCGCGCCCTGGAGTACGTGAAGGCCTTCGACGGCGTCGTCGCCCAGCACGCCCAGGAGCCCCGGCTGACCGAGGGCGCCCAGATGAACGAGGGCCTCGTCTCCGGCGAGCTGGGCCTGACCGGCTGGCCGGCCGTCGCCGAGGAGTCGATCATCGCCCGTGACGTGCTGCTCGCCGCGCACGTCGGCTCCCGCGTGCACATCTGCCACCTGTCCACGGCCGGCTCGGTCGAGATCGTCCGCTGGGCCAAGTCCAAGGGCTGGGACGTCACCGCCGAGGTCACCCCGCACCACCTGCTCCTCACCGACGAGCTGGTGCGCACCTACAACCCGGTCTACAAGGTCAACCCGCCGCTGCGCACCGAGGCCGACGTGATGGCGCTGCGCGAGGCGCTCGCCGACGGCACGATCGACTGCGTCGCCACCGACCACGCCCCGCACCCGCACGAGGACAAGGACTGCGAGTGGGGCGCGGCGGCCATGGGCATGATCGGCCTGGAGACCGCGCTGTCGGTCGTCCAGCACGCCATGGTGGACACGGGCCTGCTCGACTGGGCCGGCGTCGCCGACCGGATGTCGTTCCGTCCCGCGGAGATCGGCCGGCTCTCCGGCCACGGACGGCCCGTCTCGGCTGGTGAGCCCGCGAACCTCACCCTGGTCGATCCGGCATACCGTGGTGTGGTGAATCCCGCGGGCTTCGCCTCCCGCAGCCGCAACACCCCGTACGAGGGTCTGGAGCTGCCGGGCCAGGTGTTCGCCACCTTCCTGCGGGGCAAGGCGACGGTCATGGACGGGAAGCTCTCGTGACACCTCTGGTACTCATCGCGGCGGAGGGGAAGCACTCCGCCGAGGTCACCGACTGGTCGGCCCGCATCGGCTGGGTCGTCGGGCTGCTGCTGTTCATCGCCCTCGTCTACTGGCTGATGCGCCAGGGCTGGAAGTGGCGCGGCACCCTCCAGAGCGACCTGCCCGCCCTGCCCACCGCCCCCGGTGATCCCGGCGAGCCCCGGCTCACCCTGAGCGGCCGCTACCACGGCAGCACCACCGCCGGGCAGTGGCTGGACCGCATCGTCGCCCACGGGCTGGGCGTGCGCAGCCGGGTCGAGCTCACCCTCACCGACCGGGGGCTGGACGCCCGGCGCACCGGCGCGCCGAGCTTCTTCGTCCCGGCCGCGGACCTGCGCGGCGCGCGCCTCGACAAGGGCATCGCCGGAAAGGTCCTCACCGAGGGCGGCCTGCTGGTGGTCACCTGGGCGCACGGCGACCGGCTGATCGACTCCGGCTTCCGCTCGGACCACGCCGCCGAGCACGCCGCGTGGGTCGAGGCCCTGAACACTCTCACGCACGACCAGGAAGGCGCACGATGACGACCTCCACCCAGCGGCCCGCGAGGGTCCCTGCCGTACTCGTCCTGGAGGACGGCCGCACCTTCCGCGGCCGCGCCTACGGGGCCGTGGGGGAGACCTTCGGCGAGGCCGTCTTCTCCACCGGCATGACCGGCTACCAGGAGACCCTGACCGACCCGTCGTACCACCGCCAGGTCGTCGTCATGACCGCCCCGCACGTCGGCAACACCGGCGTCAACGACGAGGACCCGGAGTCCTCCCGCATCTGGGTGGCCGGTTACGTCGTCCGCGACCCCGCCCGCGTACCGTCCAACTGGCGCTCCCGTCGCACCCTGGACGAGGAGCTGACCCGTCAGGGCGTCGTCGGCATCAGCGGCATCGACACCCGGGCGCTGACCCGCCACCTGCGCGAGCGCGGCGCGATGCGCGTCGGCATCTTCTCCGGCGACAAGGCGCGGACCGACGAGGCCGCGCTCCTGGCCGCGGTCCAGGCCAGCCCCCAGATGAAGGGCGCCGACCTGTCGGCCGAGGTCGCCACCAAGGAGCCGTACGTCGTCCCGGCGGTCGGCGAGAAGAAGTTCACCGTCGCCGCGATCGACCTCGGCATCAAGGGGATGACCCCGCAGCGCATGGCCGAACGCGGCATCGAGGTGCACGTGCTGCCCGCGGGCGCCACCCTGGACGAGGTCTACGCGGTCAACCCCGACGGCGTGTTCCTCTCCAACGGCCCCGGAGACCCGGCCACCGCCGACCTGACCGTCATCCAGGGCGTCCTGGAGCGCAGGACCCCGCTGTTCGGCATCTGCTTCGGCAACCAGCTGCTCGGCCGCGCCGTCGGCTTCGGCACCTACAAGCTGAAGTACGGCCACCGCGGCATCAACCAGCCGGTGCAGGACCGTTCTACCGGCAAGGTCGAGGTCACCGCCCACAACCACGGCTTCGCCGTGGACGCGCCGCTCGACCAGGTCAGCGACACCCCGTACGGGCGGGTCGAGGTCTCCCACGTGTGCCTCAACGACGACGTGGTCGAGGGCCTGCGGCTGCTCGACACCCCCGCCTTCAGCGTCCAGTACCACCCCGAGGCCGCCGCGGGTCCGCACGACGCCGCGTACCTGTTCGACCGCTTCGTGAAGCTCATGGAGGGCCAGCGTGCCTAAGCGCACCGATATCCAGTCCGTCCTGGTCATCGGCTCCGGCCCGATCGTCATCGGCCAGGCCGCCGAGTTCGACTACTCCGGCACCCAGGCCTGCCGTGTCCTGCGCGCCGAGGGCCTGCGCGTGATCCTGGTCAACTCCAACCCGGCCACGATCATGACCGACCCGGAGATCGCCGACGCCACCTACGTCGAGCCGATCACCCCCGAGTTCGTCGAGAAGATCATCGCCAAGGAGCGCCCCGACGCGCTCCTGCCCACCCTGGGCGGCCAGACCGCGCTCAACACCGCGATCTCGCTCCACAAGGCGGGCGTCCTCGACAAGTACGGGGTTGAGCTGATCGGCGCCAACGTCGAGGCCATCAACAAGGGCGAGGACCGCGACCTGTTCAAGGACGTCGTCGAGGCCGTCCGCGCCAAGATCGGCCACGGCGAGTCCGCCCGCTCGGTCATCTGCCACACCATGGACGACGTCCTCGCCGGCGTCGACACCCTCGGCGGCTACCCCGTCGTCGTCCGCCCCTCCTTCACCATGGGCGGCGCCGGCTCCGGCTTCGCCCACGACGAGGAGGAGCTGCGCCGCATCGCCGGCCAGGGCCTGACGCTCTCCCCGACCACCGAGGTGCTCCTCGAGGAGTCCATCCTCGGCTGGAAGGAGTACGAGCTGGAGCTGATGCGCGACAAGCACGACAACGTCGTGGTCGTCTGCTCCATCGAGAACTTCGACCCCATGGGCGTGCACACCGGTGACTCCATCACCGTCGCGCCCGCGATGACGCTGACCGACCGCGAGTACCAGATCCTGCGTGACGTCGGCATCGCCGTCATCCGCGAGGTCGGCGTCGACACCGGCGGCTGCAACATCCAGTTCGCCGTCAACCCCGAGGACGGCCGGGTCATCGTCATCGAGATGAACCCGCGGGTCTCCCGCTCCTCGGCGCTCGCCTCCAAGGCGACCGGCTTCCCGATCGCCAAGATCGCCGCCAAGCTCGCCGTCGGCTACACCCTCGACGAGATCCCCAACGACATCACCGAGCAGACCCCGGCCTCCTTCGAGCCGACGCTCGACTACGTCGTCGTCAAGGTGCCGCGCTTCGCCTTCGAGAAGTTCCCCGCCGCCGACGCCACCCTCACCACCACCATGAAGTCGGTCGGCGAGGCCATGGCCATCGGCCGCAACTTCCCCGAGGCGCTGCAGAAGGCGCTGCGCTCCCTGGAGAAGAAGGGCAGCCAGTTCGCCTTCACCGGCGACCCGGGCGACAAGGGCGAGTTGCTGCTCGCCGCCCGGCGCCCCACCGACGGCCGGATCAACACCGTCATGCAGGCGATCCGGGCCGGCGCCACCCCGCAGGAGGTCTTCGACGCCACGAAGATCGACCCCTGGTTCGTGGACCAGCTCTTCCTGATCAAGGAGATCGCCGACGAGCTCGCGGCCGCCGACAAGCTCGACCCCGAGCTGCTCGCCGAGGCCAAGCGGTACGGCTTCTCCGACGCCCAGCTCGCCGCGGTCCGCGGCCTGCGCGAGGACGTCGTCCGCGAGGTCCGGCACGCGCTGGGCGTCCGGCCGGTCTACAAGACGGTCGACACCTGCGCCGCCGAGTTCGCCGCCCGCACCCCGTACTTCTACTCGTCCTACGACGAGGAGAGCGAGGTCGCGCCGCGCGAGAAGCCCGCGGTGATCATCCTGGGGTCCGGTCCCAACCGCATCGGCCAGGGCATCGAGTTCGACTACTCGTGCGTCCATGCCTCCTTCGCGCTGAGCGACGCGGGCTACGAGACCGTCATGGTCAACTGCAACCCCGAGACCGTCTCCACCGACTACGACACCTCCGACCGGCTCTACTTCGAGCCGCTCACCCTGGAGGACGTCCTGGAGATCGTCCACGCCGAGCAGCAGGCCGGCCCCGTCGCAGGCGTCATCGTCCAGCTCGGCGGCCAGACCCCGCTCGGCCTGGCCCAGGCACTGAAGGACAACGGCGTGCCGGTCGTCGGCACCTCGCCCGAGGCCATCCACCTCGCCGAGGACCGCGGCGCCTTCGGCCGCGTCCTGGACCGGGCGGGCCTGCCCGCCCCCAAGCACGGCACCGCCACCACCTTCGAGAAGGCCAAGGCCATCGCCGACGAGATCGGCTACCCGGTCCTGGTGCGGCCCTCGTACGTGCTCGGCGGCCGCGGCATGGAGATCGTCTACGACGAGACCCGCCTCGCCTCCTACATCGCCGAGTCCACCGAGATCGGCCCGGACCGCCCGGTGCTGGTCGACCGCTTCCTCGACGACGCCATCGAGATCGACGTCGACGCGCTCTACGACGGCCACGAGCTCTACCTCGGCGGCGTCATGGAGCACATCGAGGAGGCCGGCATCCACTCCGGCGACTCCGCGTGCGCCCTGCCCCCGATCACCCTCGGCGGGCACGACGTCAAGCGGCTGCGCGCCTCCACCGAGGCCATCGCCAAGGGCGTCGGCGTCCAGGGCCTGATCAACATCCAGTTCGCCCTGGCCGGGGACATCCTCTACGTGCTGGAGGCCAACCCGCGCGCCTCCCGCACCGTGCCCTTCACCTCCAAGGCGACGGCGGTCCCGCTGGCCAAGGCGGCCGCCCGCATCTCGCTCGGCGCCACCATCGCCGAGCTGCGCGCCGAGGGCCTCCTCCCGGCCCACGGCGACGGCGGCACCCTGCCGCTGGACGCGCCGATCTCCGTCAAGGAGGCCGTGCTGCCCTGGAGCCGCTTCCGCGACGTGCACGGCCGGGGCGTCGACACCATCCTCGGCCCGGAGATGCGCTCCACCGGCGAGGTCATGGGCATCGACTCGGTATTCGGCACGGCGTACGCAAAGTCGCAGGCCGCCGCCTACGGTGCGCTGCCGACCAAGGGCCGCGCCTTCGTCTCGGTCGCCAACCGCGACAAGCGCGCGCTGATCTTCCCGGCCCGGGCGCTGGTCGAGCACGGCTTCGAGCTGCTGGCCACCTCCGGCACCGCCGAGGTGCTCAAGCGCAACGGCATCGAGGCCACCGTGGTGCGCAAGAAGAGCGAGGGCACCGGCCCCAACGGCGAGCCGACCATCATCGAGCTCATCCACGAGGGCGCCATCGACCTCATCGTCAACACCCCGTTCGGCACCGGCGGCCGCCTCGACGGCTACGACATCCGCACCGCGGCCGTCGCCCGCGGCGTCCCGTGCCTGACGACGGTGCAGGCGCTCGCCGCCGCCGTCCAGGGCGTCGACGCGCTCAACCGGGGCGACGTCGGGGTCCGCTCCCTGCAGGAACACGCGGAACACCTGACCGCCGCCCGCGAGGCGTAGGCCCGGGAGGGGGACACCGGTCCGGTGTCCCCCTCTCCTCGAGCCCCCGCGCCCTGCCCCCGTGGCCCGCGGCACGGGGGGACCCCCAGCCCGCCGTGGAAGGCTTCGCATGTACTCCCTGCTGTTCAACCTGTTCTTCAAGCGCCTCGACCCCGAACAGGCCCACCACCTCGCCTTCGGTTGGATCCGGCTCGCCGCCCGGATCCCCGGTGTGCGCACCTTGGCCGCCGCCCTGCTCGCGCCGCGGCACCCCGCACTGCGCACCGAGGCGCTGGGCCGCCGGATGCACGGCCCCTTCGGGCTGGCGGCCGGCTTCGACAAGAACGCCGTCGGCATCGACGGGCTCACCATGCTCGGCTTCGACCACGTCGAGATCGGCACCGTCACCGCCCAGCCGCAGCCGGGCAACCCCAGGCAGCGGCTGTTCCGCCTGGTCGCCGACCGCGCCCTGATCAACCGCATGGGCTTCAACAACGAGGGCTCCGCCGCCGTCGCCGCGCGCCTGGCCGCCCGCAGGGCGGTCTTCCCGACCACGGTCGGCGTCAACATCGGCAAGACCAAGGTCGTCCCGGAGGAGGACGCGGTCGCCGACTACGTCACCTCCACCGAGCGGCTCGCCCGGCACGCGGACTACCTCGTCGTCAACGTCTCCTCGCCCAACACCCCCGGACTGCGGAACCTGCAGGCCGTCGACCACCTCCGGCCGCTGCTCAGCGCCGTCCGCGAGGCCGCCGACCGCACCGTGACCGATCGCCGCGTCCCCCTGCTGGTCAAGATCGCCCCGGACCTCGCCGACGAGGACGTGGACGCCGTCGCCGACCTGGCCCTCGAGCTCGGCCTGGACGGCATCATCGCCACCAACACCACCATCGCCCGCGACGGCCTCGGCCTGCGCTCGGACGCCTCACTGGTCAAGGAGACCGGCGGACTGTCCGGTGCCCCGCTCAAGGAACGCTCCCTGGAGGTGCTGCGCCGCCTGTACGCCCGCGTCGGCGACCGCATCACCCTCGTCGGCGTGGGCGGGGTCGAGAGCGCGGAGGACGTCTGGCAGCGCATCCTGGCCGGCGCCACCCTCGTGCAGGGCTACAGCGCCTTCGTCTACCGGGGTCCCTTCTGGTGCCGCACGATCCACCGGGACCTGGCCGGTCTGCTGCAGGCCAGCCCGTACGCCACCCTCGCCGACGCCGTCGGCGCCGAGACCCGGAAGGAAGCCACCCCGCGATGAACCCCGAGCCCTTCGGCGCCCGGTTGCGCCGCGCCATGGACACCCGTGGACCGCTCTGCGTCGGCATCGACCCGCACTCCTCCCTGCTCTCCGACTGGGGCCTGCAGGACGACGTCGCCGGACTGGAGCGCTTCACCCGCACCGTGGTGGAGGCGCTGGCCGACCGGGTCGCCGTCCTCAAGCCGCAGAGCGCCTTCTTCGAGCGCTTCGGCTCGCGCGGCATCGCCGTCCTGGAGACGGCCGTCGCCGAGGCCCGCGCGGCCGGTGCCCTGGTGCTGATGGACGCCAAGCGCGGCGACATCGGCTCCACCATGGCCGCGTACGCGGCCACCTACCTGGACCCCGCCTCGTCGCTGTTCTCGGACGCGGTCACCGTCAGCCCGTACCTGGGGTTCGGCTCGCTGCGCCCCGCCCTGGAAGCCGCCCGGGCGAGCGGCAGCGGCGTCTTCGTGCTCGCCCTGACCTCCAATCCGGAGGGCGCGGAGGTGCAGCGGTCAACCACGGCGAGCGGCGCGTCCCTCGCGCAGGTGATGCTGAACCACATCGCGGCGGAGAACGAGGGCGACCTGCCGCTCGGATCGGTCGGTGCGGTCGTCGGCGCGACGCTCGACCGGGCGGGTGTGGACCTGGCCGTGAACGGACCGCTGCTCGCCCCCGGCATCGGGGCCCAGGGCGCGACGGCGGCCGACCTTCCGCGGGTCTTCGGGGAGGCCGTGCGCAACGTCCTGCCGAGCGTCAGCCGCGGCGTGCTGAAGCTCGGACCGTCGGTCTCCGCACTGCGCGAAGCGGCGGAACGCGAGGCCGCACAGCTCGCCGAAGTCGTCAAGTAGCGGTCAAGACGTCCGGAAACCTGCGCAGATTTGTCCGAAAAGTCCTGGTCGGTTGACGCTGACCAGGACTTTTCTTCTTGTTTGCGCTGACTGACGCCGCTGGGGCCGCTAGTCTCCGTCGAGAGCGCGCAAGCTGCGCGTTTCACGTTGCCCCTGCAGGTGGGGGGCGACTAGGTTCCACACCGGTCCGTATCCGACAGTTCTACTTCCGAGGTGACGTAGGCGTGGCTCTTCCGCCCCTTACCCCTGAACAGCGCGCTGCCGCGCTCGAGAAGGCCGCCGCGGCTCGCCGGGAGCGCGCCGAGGTCAAGAATCGGCTCAAGCACTCCGGCGCCTCGCTGCACGAGGTCATCAAGCAGGGCCAGGAGAACGACGTCATCGGCAAGATGAAGGTCTCCGCCCTCCTGGAGTCCCTGCCCGGCGTGGGCAAGGTCCGCGCCAAGCAGATCATGGAGCGGCTCGGCATCTCCGAGAGCCGCCGGGTCCGTGGGCTCGGCTCCAACCAGATCGCATCCCTGGAGCGCGAGTTCGGCAGCCCCGCTGCCTGACGTTCCCAGCACCCTCCGGGAACCGGGATAATCGCTCCATGAGTGAACGTCCGCGGCTGACCGTGCTCTCCGGCCCCTCGGGGGTCGGCAAGAGCACGGTCGTCGCTCATATGCGCACAGTCCACCCCGAGGTGTGGCTCTCCGTCTCGGCCACCACCCGCAAGCCCCGCCCCGGTGAGGAGCACGGGGTGCACTACTACTTCGTCGAGAACGACGAGTTCGACAAGCTCGTCGCCAACGGCGAACTGCTGGAGTGGGCCGAGTTCGCGGGGAACCGGTACGGCACACCGCGCCAGGCGGTGCTGGAGCGCCTGGAGTCCGGCGAGCCGGTCCTGCTGGAGATCGACCTGCAGGGCGCCCGCCAGGTCCGGGAGTCGATGCCCGAGGCGCAACTGGTCTTCCTCGCGCCGCCGAGCTGGGACGAGCTGGTCCGCCGGCTCACCGGCCGGGGCACCGAGGCTCCCGAGGTCATCGAGCGCCGGCTGGAGGCCGCGCGGGTCGAGCTGGCGGCCGAGCCGGAGTTCGACACCACCCTGGTGAACACCTCCGTCGAGGACGTCGCGCGCGAGCTGCTAGCCTTGATGGCTGTAGTCTGATCTTTTTGCACCCAATCGGAAGGTAGAGCGTGTCCTCTTCCATCACCACGCCCGAGGGCATCATCAACCCGCCGATCGACGAGCTGCTCGAGGCAACCGACTCGAAGTACAGCCTCGTGATCTACGCGGCCAAGCGTGCCCGTCAGATCAACGCCTACTACTCGCAGCTCGGCGAGGGCCTGCTCGAGTACGTCGGTCCGCTCGTGGACACCCACGTGCACGAGAAGCCGCTGTCGATCGCCCTGCGCGAGATCAACGCGGGTCTGCTGACCTCCGAGGCCGTCGAGGGCCCCGCTCAGTAACCGCGCCCAGGTGTTTCACCACGGGCCCGGCGGCACGACCGCCGGGCCCGTGGTGTGTCATGGGTGGTACGCACCACGGTCCAACACAGCGCGGGAGAGGTCGATGGGGAAGCCACAGGTCGTCCTGGGTGTGAGCGGCGGGATCGCCGCCTACAAGGCGTGCGAGCTGCTGCGCCGGTTCACCGAGTCGGGCCACGACGTGCGCGTCGTGCCCACGGCCTCGGCGCTGCACTTCGTCGGAGAGGCCACCTGGTCGGCACTGTCGGGCAACCCCGTCTCGACCGAGGTGTGGGAGAGCGTCCACGAGGTGCCGCACGTGCGCATCGGACAGGGCGCGGACCTCGTCGTGGTCGCCCCCGCCACCGCCGACGTGCTCGCCAAGGCCGCCCACGGGCTCGCCGACGACCTGCTCACCAACACCCTGCTCACCGCGCGCTGTCCCGTGGTGTTCGTGCCCGCCATGCACACCGAGATGTGGGAGCACGCCGCCACCCAGGAGAACGTGGCGACGCTGCGCCGCCGCGGCGCCATCGTCCTCGAGCCCGCGGTCGGCCGCCTCACCGGCGTCGACACCGGCAAGGGCCGGCTGCCCGAGCCCGCCGAGATCTTCGAGGCCTGCCGCCGCGTGCTGCTGCGCGGCCCCCGGGCACTGGAGACCGACCTGGCCGGACGCCACGTCGTCATCAGCGCCGGCGGTACCCGCGAGCCCCTCGACCCCGTCCGCTACCTGGGCAACCGCTCGTCGGGCAAGCAGGGTTACGCGCTCGCCCGCACGGCCCTGGCCCGGGGCGCCAGGGTCACCCTGGTCTCCGCCAACACCGGCCTCGCCGACCCGGCGGGGGCGGACGTGGTGCGCGTGGGCACGGCGGTGCAGCTGCGCGAGGCCGTGCTGAAGGCCGCGTCCGACGCCGACGTGGTCGTGATGGCGGCCGCCGTCGCCGACTTCCGCCCGGCGCGCTACGCCGAGGGCAAGATCAAGAAGAAGGACGGCGAGGAGCCCGCACCCGTGGAACTGGTGCGCAACCCCGACGTGCTCGCCGAGCTTTCAGCCGAACGGCCGCACCCCGCCCAGATCGTCGTCGGCTTCGCCGCCGAGACCGATGACGTCCTCGCCAACGGTCGCGCCAAGCTTGCCCGCAAGGGCTGTGACCTGCTGGTCGTCAACGAGGTGGGGGACCACAAGGCCTTCGGCTCCGAGGAGAACGAGGCCGTCGTGCTCGGCGCCGACGGCAGCGAGACCGCCGTGCCGTACGGGCCCAAGGAGGCGCTGGCCGAGCAGGTCTGGGACCTGGTCGCCGCCCGCCTGCCTCGATGACACTTCGGGGCGGTACGTGTCCCCTACTGGCGTTCCGTCCCGAGGTGATGCACAGTGTCGCAGGTCACGGCATATCCAAGGTGCGAGATGCCGTGTCCCTGCGCATGGTCGACAGATAAACTGACCCATGGCCCGCCAGGCGCAGCCCTGCGCGAGCCGCCAATGATCAGCCAGCAGCCGCTGCAACCCCAGGGAGCGATGTGTCCCGCCGCCTGTTCACCTCGGAGTCCGTGACCGAGGGTCACCCCGACAAGATCGCTGACCAGATCAGCGACACGATCCTCGACGCGCTGCTCAAGGAGGACCCCTCCTCGCGCGTCGCCGTCGAGACGCTGATCACCACCGGTCTGGTGCACGTCGCCGGAGAGGTCACCACCAAGGGATACGCGGACATCGCGACCCTGGTGCGGAACAAGATCCTCGAGATCGGCTACGACTCGTCGAAGAAGGGCTTCGACGGCGCCTCCTGCGGTGTCTCGGTCTCCATCGGTGCGCAGTCCCCGGACATCGCGCAGGGCGTCGACACGGCGTACGAGAGCCGGGTCGAGGGCGATGACGACGAGCTCGACAAGCAGGGTGCGGGCGACCAGGGCCTGATGTTCGGCTACGCCTGCGACGAGACCCCCGAGCTGATGCCGCTCCCGATCACGCTGGCGCACCGGCTCTCCCGGCGGCTGTCCGAGGTCCGCAAGAACGGGACCATCCCCTACCTGCGCCCGGACGGCAAGACCCAGGTCACCATCGAGTACAACGGCGACAAGGCCGTGCGCCTCGACACCGTGGTGGTCTCCTCGCAGCACGCCAGCGACATCGACCTCGAGTCGCTGCTCGCGCCCGACATCCGCGAGTTCGTCGTGGAGCCGGAGCTGAAGGCGCTGCTCGACGACGGCATCAAGATCGACACCGATGGGTACCGGCTGCTGGTCAACCCCACCGGGCGCTTCGAGATCGGCGGCCCGATGGGCGACGCCGGCCTCACCGGCCGCAAGATCATCATCGACACCTACGGCGGCATGGCCCGCCACGGCGGCGGCGCCTTCTCGGGCAAGGACCCGTCCAAGGTCGACCGCTCCGCCGCCTACGCCATGCGCTGGGTCGCCAAGAACGTCGTCGCCGCGGGCCTCGCCTCGCGCTGCGAGGTCCAGGTCGCCTACGCGATCGGCAAGGCCGAGCCCGTCGGGCTGTTCGTGGAGACCTTCGGCACCCACACCGTGGACCACGAGAAGATCGAGCAGGCCATCGGCCAGGTCTTCGACCTCCGCCCGGCCGCGATCATCCGCGACCTCGACCTGCTGCGCCCGATCTACTCCCAGACCGCGGCGTACGGCCACTTCGGCCGCGAGCTGCCGGACTTCACCTGGGAGCGCACCGACCGCGTCGAGGCGCTGCGCCAGGCGGCCGGCTTCTAGGCCCTACCGTCGGGGGCGCGCCCGCCCCACGGCCTGACGACGGCCCCGGACCCCAGCGGTCCGGGGCCGTCGGCGTGCGCGGGGACACCTCCGGCGGCGTCCGGTGTCCGACGCGTCTGGTAACACTGAGGCTGTGAGCAGCGAGGACGACCGGCAGGTGTCCCCGGCGGCGGAGCCGCACGGGGGAGAGCAGCTCGCCCTCATCCGGGAGACCGTGCGCAAGGCCAAGGAGCCCCGCGCCAAGCCGCGGACCTGGCGGGGCGCGGCGCTGGCCGAGGGGCTGCCGGTGGCCCGCGTCCTGGTCGACAAGGGCCTGCTCCACCTCGACCAGTACTTCGACTACGCGGTGCCCGCCGCGATGGACGCCGAGGCGCGGCCCGGCGTGCGCGTCCGGGTGCGCTTCGGCGGCCGCGTGGGCAAGGGCGGCCGCCGCGAAGGCGGGGAGCTGCACGACGGCTTCATCGTGGACCGCCTCACCGAGAGCGACTACCGCGGCCCCCTCGCCCCGCTCGCCCAGGTCCTGTCCCCCGAGGAGGTGCTGACCCCCGGGCTGCTGCGGCTGTGCCGGGCCGTCGCCGACCGCTACGCGGGCGCCCTCGCCGACATCGTGCAGCTCGCGGTGCCACCGCGCCGGGCCAAGGTCGAGGCGGAGCCGGTACGGGAGCCACTGCCCGTTCCCGGCGCGCCCGAGCCCGGGCCGTGGCGGCGCTACCCGACCGGGCCGGCGTTCCTGCAGGCGCTGGCCCGCGGCGACACCCCGCGGGCGGTGTGGACGGCGCTGCCCGGGCCCCACTGGCCCGAGGAGATCGCCCGCGCCATGGCGGCGACGCTCGCCTCGGGACGCGGGGCGCTCGCCGTCGTACCGGACGGCCGCGCGGCCGCCCGCGTCGACGAGGCGCTGACCGCGATCGTCGGCGAGGGCCGCCATGTGCTGCTGACCGCCGACGCCGGGCCGGAGGAGCGGTACCGCCGCTGGCTGGCGGTGAGCCGGGGCAGCGTACGCGCCGTCGTCGGCACCCGGGCCGCGATGTTCGCGCCCGTGGCGGAGCTGGGGCTGGCCGTGCTCTGGGACGACGGCGACTCCAGCCACGCCGAGCAGCACGCACCGCAGCCGCACGCCCGGGACGTCCTGCTGCTGCGGGCCGCGGAGGAGCGGGCGGGCTTCCTGCTCGGCGGCCTCACCTGCACCGTGGAGGGCGCGCAGTTGGTCGACACCCAGTGGGCGCTGCCGCTGACCGCACCGCGCGAGCGGGTCCGGGCCGCCGCGCCCCTGGTCCGTACCGTCGGCGAGGGCGACGAGGCGCGGGACGCCGCGGCCCGCGCGGCGCGGCTGCCGTCGGTGGCGTGGCAGGTGACGCGGGACGCGCTGCAGCGCGGCCCGGTGCTGGTGCAGGTGCCCCGGCGGGGCTACGTGCCGCGGCTGGCCTGCGAGCGCTGCCGCGAGCCCGCCCGGTGCGCGCACTGCGCGGGACCGCTGCAGCTCGGCGACGGGGAGAGCGCGCCGCACTGCGGCTGGTGCGGGCGGCCCGAGGCGGCCTGGCACTGCAAGGAGTGCGGCGGCTTCCGGCTGCGCGCGCAGGTGGTCGGTGCCCGGCGCACCGCCGACGAGCTCGGCCGGGCCTTCCCCAAGGTGCCGGTGCGGACCTCCGGGCGGGACGGCGTACTGGCCTCGGTGCCGGGCACGCCCTCGCTGGTGATCTCGACCCCGGGCGCGGAACCGGTCGCGGAGGGCGGCTACGCCGCGGCGCTGCTGCTGGACGGCTGGGCCCTGCTCAACCGCCCGGACCTGCGGGCGGGGGAGGAGACCCTGCGCCGCTGGGCGGCCGCGGCGGCGTTGGTGCGCCCGGCCGGCGAGGGCGGCACGGTGGTCGTCATCGGAGAGCCCACGCTGCGTCCCGTGCAGGCCCTCGTCCGCTGGGACCCGGTCGGCCACGCGGTGCGCGAGCTGGCCGAACGCGCCGAGCTGGGCTTCCCCCCGGTCTCCCGGATGGCCGCCGTCAGCGGCCGCCCCGCCGCCGTCGCCGACCTGCTGGCCACGGTCCGGCTCCCGGAGGGCACCGACGTGCTCGGCCCGGTGCCGCTGCCGATCACCGATCCCGCGCGGCCCCGTCGTTCCGGGGACACCCCACCCGGAGAGCGCTGGGAGCGCGTGCTGCTGCGCGTGCCGCCGGGCAAGGGCTCCGCCCTGGCCGCCGCGCTGAAGTCCGCGCAGACCGCCCGCATCGCCCGCAAGGAGCCCGACCCGGTCCGGGTCCGCATCGACCCGCCCGACATCGGCTAGCGCCCGGGGCGGGGCGTAAGGCGTCGGCGATGGCGGCGCCGCGTCGCCGTCCGCGTGGGGAGCCCGCCCCCCGCGTGGCGCCCGGGGCGGGGCGTAAGGCGTCGGCGATGGCGGCGCCGCGTCGCCGTCCGCGTGGGGAGCCCGCCCCCCGCGTGGCGCCCGTGGCGGGAGTCGGCCGGTGGAGAGTGCGTCCTCGTCGGGTCGGCGCCGCGGGGTGTCTCCGGCCGATGGCGTCGCGTCGAGTCCGCGCAGACCGCCCCGGATCGGGCGCGGGGAGCATGACCTGGGTGAGCCCCGGTTGTGTGAGGCGGCCGGGTGGAGCGGGGGCCGCCCGGTAGTTGCGCCGCCCTGGCGGGCGTTGCACTCCGCGGGAGCGCTCGCATCAGCCGCTGCCGGCCGGACCCGGGTGGGGACCCGGCGGTGGGTGCGGGCGGAGAGAGCCGATCACCGGTGCCGGGCGGTCCTGCTGTTCGAGGGGCACCCATCGCGCGGGCCTGGGGAGTGCGCGCTGCCAGGTGTTCCGGTCGGCGATGGCGCCGCCTTGGCGGCCGCGTTGGCCGTACGCGGGAGCCCGGCCCGGGTGGCGCCCCCGTCCTGAGGGAGCGCCGCGGGGTGGCTGTGGCCGGGGAATTGCGCTTGACGCACCGTCCTAGGGTTCCGGGTATGACCAGCACGCTCCGTCTGGAGAAGATCACCCCCGACAACGTCGGCGCCGCGATCGCCCTGAAGGTCCGCCCCGACCAGGAACACCTGGTCGCGCCGGTCGTGAAGTCCCTCGCGGAGGCGTACGCGTACGGGGAGACGGCCTGGCCCCGGCTGATCGTCGACGGCGACCGGATCGTCGGTTTCCTGATGGCCTTCTTCGACATCGACTTCGCGGCCGACGGAACCGGCACCGACCTCCGCTCCGGTCTGTGGCGCCTCGCCGTCGCTGCGGGCGAACAGGGCCGTGGCTACGGCAGGTTCGCCGTCGAGTCCGTGGCGGCGGAGATCCTGCGCCGGGGCGGCACCCGGGTCACCACCACCTGGCATCCCGGCGAGGACGGCCCGGAACGTTTCTACCGGGGGCTCGGCTTCCGGCCCACAGGGGAGTCCAGCGGTGGCCAGACCGTGGGGGAGCTGGAGCTGGATCCGGCCCGGCTGCCCGCGGAGCACCGGCGGCCCTGACCGCGGTGCGTCCGTACCCGTACGCGCCCGTACGCGCCCGCCCCGGCGGCCGTCCTGTCGGCGTGGCGGGCGGCGGGGCGGGCGGGCCCGGGGAGCCGCAGGATCAGCCCGTGCGCGGGGAGGGGACCGCTCCGGGGACGGCCTCGTCGCGGGGGGCGGGGCCGGCGTGCGCGGGCATCGCGCGGGCCGCGGGCACGGAGGGCAGCACCGCCGGGGCCGGGGGATCGCCGTGCACCTCCGCCACGGCCGCTCCGGGCGGCGCCGAGCGCCGGTTGCCGTACCGCCGGTGGACGGCCTGCTTGGTGACGCCCAGCGCGGAGCCGACGGCGTCCCAGCTGAAGCCCAGGGAGCGGTCGAACTCGACGGCCGCGGTCACCAGGGTCTCGACGCTGTCCCGCAGCTCCTGGGCGAGCCGGACGGTGGGAGCGGGGGCGCGGCCGTAGACCACGAATCCCGCGGACGGCCCGCCGCGGCGGGGACGGTAGACGTTGCCCAGCTGGGTGGTGAGGGTGCGCAGCGCGTCGACCTGTCGGCGGACCCGCTCGATGTCCCGCACCAGCAGGTGAAGGCTCGCCCTGGCCTGGGCGTCATGAGTTGCGTGTTCGGGCATCAACTGGCCTCTCGAACCGGCTCTTGTGGGTCAAACTCCATTGACCAACGCGCCAGACTCCCGTGGAGTCACGCATCGGGGGCGCATCGCACCCTTCGGGGGGCGTGCGCAGGGGTGCGCGCCCCCACCCCACCGGCCCATAGACTGGGGCGGTTGCCCTGTCCCCGTCCGACCACGGAGCCACCGCGTGTCCATCCAGCCGATCCGCCTCTTCGGCGACCCCGTGCTGCGCATGACGGCGCAGCCCGTGACCGTCTTCGACAAAGAGCTGCGCACCCTCGTCAAGGACCTCGAGGAGACCATGAAGGACGCCCCCGGCGCAGGCCTGGCGGCTCCTCAGATCGGCGTCTCGCTGCGGGTGTTCACCTACCACGTCGACGGCGAGCTGGGCCATCTGGTCAACCCGGACCTCAGTCTGAGCGAGGAGGAGCAGGACGGCCCCGAGGGCTGCCTGTCCCTGCCCGGGCTGCGCTTCGACACCAAGCGGGCCCACGGCGTCGTCGCCCGGGGCTTCAACATGCACGGCGACCCGGTGACCATCGAGGGCACCCAGTTGCTCGCCCGCTGCATCCAGCACGAGACCGACCACCTCGACGGCATCATCTTCATCGACCGCCTCGACCGCGAGCAGCGCAAGGCCGCGATGAAGGCGATACGCGAGGCCGAGTGGGCCGGTCAGCCCGCGCCCCAGGTCCGCGTCTCCCCGCACAGCACCTTCGGCCGCGCACTGTAGGGCCGCGCACTGCAGAAAGGCACCCCGCACGCATGAGGCTCGTCTTCGCCGGCACCCCCGAGGTCGCCGTTCCCGCCCTCGACGCCCTGATCGCCTCCGGCCGGCACGAGGTCGTCGCCGTCGTCACCCGGCCGGACGCCACCGCGGGGCGCGGCCGCAAGCTCGTCGCCAGCCCGGTGGCCCAGCGCGCGGAGGAGGCCGGCATCGAGGTCCTCAAGCCCGCCAAGCCCCGCGACGAGGACTTCCTCGCCCGGCTCCGGGAGATCGCCCCCGACTGCTGCCCGGTCGTGGCCTACGGCGCGCTGCTGCCCCGCGTCGCCCTCGACGTGCCCGCCCACGGCTGGGTCAACCTGCACTTCTCCCTGCTCCCCGCCTGGCGCGGCGCCGCCCCGGTGCAGCACGCCGTCATGGCGGGCGACGAGGTCACCGGGGCCGCGACCTTCCTCATCGAGGAGGGCCTGGACTCCGGGCCGGTGTACGGCGTCGTCACCGAGGACGTCCGGCCCCGCGACACCAGTGGCGACCTGCTCACCCGGCTCTCGCACAGCGGTGCGAAACTGCTCTCGGCCACCATGGACGGCATCGAGGACGGCGCGCTGGTCGCCCGGCCGCAGCCCGCCGAGGGCGTCAGCCTGGCGCCCAAGATCACCGTCGACGACGCCCAGGTCGACTGGAACGCCCCGGCGCTGCGGGTGGACCGGCTGGTCCGGGGCTGCACGCCGGCGCCCGGTGCCTGGACCCTGTTCGGTGGCGAGCGCCTCAAGGTCGGCCCCGTCACCCTGCTGCCCGAGCGCACCGACCTGGCGCCCGGCGAGCTGGAGGTCACCAAGCGCGCCGTGTACGTGGGCACCGGCAGCCACGCCGTGGAGCTCGGCGAGGTGCGTCCGCAGGGCAAGAAGCCGATGCCCGCCGCCGACTGGGCGCGCGGCGTCCGCGTCCCCTCCGGCGACCGGCTCGGCGCCTGACCGCGTCTGCCACGTACGCTCGAAGCGGGGCGCACCGCGTCCCGCCGTACCACCGACACTTCCGGAGCACCTTCCACGTGAGCGAACCGTCACGACGCCGACCGCAGCCCGCCGCCCGTCAGGGCCGCACCCAGGGCAGGCCCCCGCAAGGCGGCCGGCCCTACCGCAAGCCCCAGCGCGACCCCGTGCGCATCCTGGCGTTCGAGGCGCTGAGGGCGGTCGACGAGCGCGACGCCTACGCCAACCTCGTCCTGCCCTCGCTGCTGCGCGAGGCCGAGGCCGAGGCGGCACGCAAGGGCCGGGAGTTCGACCGGCGCGACGCGGCGCTCGCCACCGAGCTGGTCTACGGCACCCTGCGCCGTCAGGGCACGTACGACGCCGTGATCGCGGCGTGCGTCGACCGGCCGCTGCGCGAGGTCGACCCGCCCGTGCTGGACGTGCTGTCGCTCGGCGCCCACCAGCTGCTGGGCACCCGCATCCCCAGCCACGCCGCCGTCTCCGCCACCGTCGAGCTGGCCCGGGTGGTCCTCGGCGACGGGCGTGCGAAGTTCGTCAACGCGGTGCTGCGCCGGATCGCCGCACAGGAGCTCGACGCCTGGCTGGACGAGGTGGCGCCGCCCTACGACGAGGACCCCGAGGACCACCTCGCCGTCGTCCACTCGCACCCGCGCTGGATCGTCTCGGCCCTGTGGGACGCCCTCGGCGGCGGCCGCGCGGGCATGGAGGAACTGCTCGCGGCCGACAACGAGCGCCCGGAGGTCACCCTCGTCGCGCGCCCCGGCCGCGCCACCCCGCAGGAGCTCGCCGATGCGCTTCCCGCGGACGCCACGCTCCCCGGCCGCTGGTCCCCGTGGGCGGTCCGGCTCGCCGAGGGCGGCGACCCCGCCGCCATCGAGGCGGTGCGCGAGGGCCGCGCCGGTGTCCAGGACGAGGGCAGCCAGCTCGTCGCCGCCGCCCTGGCCGCGGCCCCGCTCGGCGACGGCCCCGACCGGCTCTGGCTGGACGGCTGCGCCGGCCCCGGCGGCAAGGCGGCCCTGCTCGGCGCGCTCGCCGCCGAACGCGGTGCGGCCCTGGTCGCCTCAGAGAAGCAGCTGCACCGGGCCCGGCTGGTGGCCCGCGCCCTGGCCGGCAACCCCGGGCCGTTCGAGGTGATCGTTGCCGACGGCACCCGGCCCGCCTGGCGCCCGGGCGCCTTCGACCGTGTCCTGGTCGACGTGCCCTGCACCGGCCTCGGCGCCCTGCGCCGCCGCCCCGAGGCGCGCTGGCGCCGGCGCGCCGAGGACGTCCCGGGCTTCGCGCCCCTGCAGCGCGGCCTGCTGGAGTCCGCGCTGCGCGCGGTGCGCGTCGGCGGGGTCGTCGGTTACGCGACCTGCTCCCCGCATCCGGCCGAGACCCGTGCCGTCGTGGAGGACGTCCTCGGCCAGCCGGGGGCCGTCCCCGCCGAATGGGTCGACGCCCGCCCCCTCATGCCCGGGGTCCACGACCTCGGCGAGGGCCCCGACGTCCAGCTCTGGCCCCACCTGCACGGCACCGACGCGATGTACCTCGCCCTGCTGCGCCGCACCGCGGAATGACCGCGCGGGTGCGGCCCGGACGTCCGGGCCGCACCCGCGCGGCGGAGGCTCAGCAGTAGAGGTTGGCACCCTGGCTGACGCCCAGGATCGCCGTGAACTGCTGGTACTTGCTCACCCGGCTCTGCACCTGCGCCGGGTTGCGGCCGTCGCACTCCAGGGACCCGTTGATGGAGCGGATCGTCTGGCCGAAGCCTGCCTGGTTCACCATGGCGTTGTGCGGGGTCATGGTGCCGGGGCCGCTCTGGGTGTTCCAGTACCAAAGGCCCGTGCGCCAGGCCACGGCCGCGTCCTGCTCCACGCGCCAGGGGTTGCCCAGCAGGTCGATGCCGAGGGCGTCGCCGGCCGCCTTGTAGTTGAAGTTCCAGCTGAGCTGGATCGGACCGCGGCCGTAGTACGCGGCCTGGCCGGCCGGGCAGCCGTAGGGCTGGCCCCAGTCGCAGTAGTGCGGGTAGTTGGCCGTGTTCTGCTCGACCACGTACACCAGGCCGCCCGTCTCGTGGCTGACGTTGGCGAGGAAGGCGGCGGCCTCCTGCCTCTTCACGGTGTCGCTGCCGGAGTTGGCGAAGCCCGGGTAGGAGCTCAGGGCCGCGACCAGGCCGCTGTAGGTGTAGAAGCCGTTGCGGCCCGGGAACATCTGGTTGAACTGGGCCTCGCTGACGACGAATCCGGACGGGTTCGTGCCGCCACCGCCGCTCGCGGGGGCGTTCCACTTCTGGTTCGCCCCGCCGGTGCAGGTCCAGATCTGCAGCCGGGTGCCGTTGGCGGAGTTGTTCTCCCGGACGTCCAGGCACTTGTTGGCGGCGGGGTTGACGATGTCGCGCGCAGCGGTGACGACCCACTGCTGGTTGGCACTGCCCGCGCAGTCCCACAACTGGACCGCGGCCCCGTCGGCGGTGCCGCGGTCGACGACGTCGAGGCACTTGCCGAGCGCGCGCAGCGTGCCGTCGCCGGGGTTGGACCAGCGCTGGGCGTTGGTCCCGTTGCAGTCGTAGAGCTGTACGGCGGTGCCGTTGGCGCTGTTGGCCGCGGCGACGTCGACGCACTTGCCCGCCAGGCCGCTGATCTGGCCGTCCGCCGCGCGGGCGGTCGGCGTCGCGACGAACAAGGTGGCCAGGAGCGCCGCGAGGACGGCGAACACCGCGGACGGGCCCAGGACGGTACGCCCTGCGGGGAGCCGTCCGGCGAGGGACGTGGACATGGGGGAGTCGCTCCTTACCCGGCCGGAGGCCGCGGTCGTGGGGGAGGGAGCTTGGCGGGGGGTGCTCCGCACGGCGGGCACGGGCCTTTCCGAGGAGGTCACGCACGGGCGCGGCGCGGCGTGCGTCGTGTCCGGGGCGGCGTGAACTTCCCTGCTGCGCCGTCCCGTTGAGCCCAGCTAGGTCTAGACCATGCCAGGGTGACGGGGTCACGTCAAGGCATGAAGGAACGGGCGGGCCCGGCCCCCGCGCCGCCACGACACACCCCTGTCCTGCGCCCCCGGCCCCAGCGGCGAGAATCATCCTGGAACGGCAGGCCCCGAACCACTGATCCGGCAGGACGCGCGCCGCGCGGCCGCCGGCAGCCGGGCCGTACAGGAAGGAACGACCGCGATGCCCGCGGAGAGCAACTGGGGCGGCAACGTCGCCTTCACCGCACGAAGCCTCCACCACCCCGAGTCCGTCACCGAGCTGCAAGAGATCGTCGCCCGGTCCCCACGGGTGCGCGCCCTCGGGACCCGGCACTCCTTCAGCACCGTCGCCGACACCGACGGCGATCACGTCTCGACCTCGCGGCTGCCCGCCGTGGTCGACGTCGACCGCACCGCCCGCACCGCCACGGTCGCCTCGGGGCTGCGCTTCGGCGAGATCGTCCGCACGATCGACGAGGCGGGTCTGGCGCTGCACAACCTCGGCTCCCTGCCGCACATCTCCGTCGCCGGCGCGTGCGCCACCGGCACGCACGGTTCCGGCACCGGCCGGCGCAGCCTGGCCGGCGCGGTCAGCGCGCTGACCATGGTCACCGCCGACGGCGGGCTCGCCGAGATCCGTCGCGGCGATCCCGACTTCGACGGCTCCGTCGTCGCCCTGGGCGCCCTGGGCGTCGTGACCGGGCTGACCCTCGACCTCGTCCCGTCCTTCGCCGTGCGCCAGACCGTCTACGAGGACATGCCGAAGGAGGAGTTCCTCGGGAACTTCGACACGGTGATGTCGGCGGGGTACAGCGTGTCGGTCTTCACCCGCTGGCGTGACCGTGCCGTCGACCAGATGTGGCTCAAGGAGCGGGTCGACGCCGACGGGGCGGAGCCCGTACCGCGGACGTGGTTCGGGGCCACCGCGGCCGACGGGCCACGGCACCCGATCCCGGGGATGCCCGGCACGCACTGCACCCCGCAGCAGGGCCTGGCAGGCCCCTGGTACGAGCGGTTGCCCCACTTCCGCCTGGAGTTCACCCCGAGCAGCGGCGAGGAGATCCAGTCGGAGTTCTTCGTCGACCGGCGCGACGCGGTGGCGGCGTTCGAGGCCCTGTGGCGGGTACGGGAGCGGTTCTCGTCCGAAGTGCTGATCGGCGAGATCCGTACCGTGGCGGCCGACTCCCTCTGGCTCAGCCCCGCCCACGGACGCGACAGCGTCGCCTTCCACTTCACCTGGACCCCGGACGTCGCGGCGGTGACGCGGGCGGTCCAGGTCGTCGAGGAAGCCCTGCGCCCCTTCTCCGCCCGCCCGCACTGGGGCAAGCTCTTCACCCCGTCGCCCGCCGCCCTGCGCGAGCTCTACCCGCGCTACGACGACTTCCGGCAGCTCGCCGCCCGGTTCGACCCCTCAGGGGTCTTCCGCAACGCCTTCATGCGCGCGCACTTCCCGGACTGACCGGGCGTTCGCGCGCGGAGCGTCGCTGACGTGCCGCACGCCGGGGGCGGTCATAGACTGACCGCGGTCGAAATGTCCTGTACGAGAGGGTTGGGCATCATGTCCAAGCGAGGCAACAAGCGGCGCGCCCGGAAGAAGAAGGGCGCCAACCACGGCAAGCGTCCCAACGCGTGACACCCGTCGTGCCGCAGTGACCGCCCGCGCCCGGCGCGGGCGGTCACTGCTGTCCGGCGGACGTCACGCACCGGCGTGCGGGGCGGCGGGCGCGGCCGGTTCCTCGGCCGGAGCCCCGGAGCGGGGGCGGTCCAGGTGGCTCGGCCACCACACGCGGTGCCGCAGGTCGAGGGTGAGCGCGGTCACCAGCACCGACCGCACGACCAAGGTGTCCAGCAGGACGCCGAAGGCCACCGCGAAGCCGATCTCCGCGAAGCCCACGACGGGCAGTGTCGCCAGGGCCGCGAACGTGCCGGCGAGCACCAGGCCCGCGGAGGTGATGACACCGCCGGTCGCCGCGAGGCCGGTGAGGGTTCCCTCGCGGGTCCCGGACAGCGCGCTCTCCTCGCGGATCCGCGTCATCAGGAAGATGTTGTAGTCGATGCCCAGCGCCACCAGGAACACGAAGACGAACAGCGGGAAGGCCGTGTCCTCGCCCTGGAAGCCGAAGACGTGCCGGAAGGCGAGCACGCTGACGCCGAGCGCGGCGGCGAAGGAGAGCACCACGGTCGCGATGAGCACCAGCGGGGCGGTGAGGGCCCGCAGCAGGATGCCCAGGATCACCAGCACGACGACGAGGATCATGGGGATGAGCAGCTCGTTGTCGTGCGCCGCGGCGCGGCCCGCGTCGAGCAGTGCCGCCGTACCGCCGCCGACCTTGGCGTCGGCACCCGGCACGGCGTGCAGAGTCCCGCGGGCGCGGTCCACGGTGTCCTCGGCGGCCTGGCTGTCGGCCGGGTCGGTGAGCGTTGCCTCCAGGTAGACCCGGCCGTCCTTCTGCGCGGGCGCGCCCTTCGGTACGACCGCGGAGCCCGGTGCGACACCCTCGACGCCGTCGAGCGCGGCCTTGACCTGCTCCGCCGCACCCGCGTCGGCGATCACCACCAGCGGCTGTCCGGAGCCGGCGGGGAAGTAGCGGGACTCGACCTGCTGGCCGATGACGGAGTCGGGGGTCCCGGTGAAGCTCTGGGCGTTGCTCAGGCCCGCCGCCTCCAGACCGATCACGCCCAGCGAGAGCGCGGCCAGCACGGCGGCGGTGCCCACCCACACCGTGCGCGGCCGGCGGTCGATGCGGCGGCCCACCCGGGACCACACCCCGTTCCGGGTGGGCTCGGCGGAACCGGCGTGCGGGACGGCGGGCCAGAACACCCAGCGGCCCACGACGACCAGCAGGGCGGGGAAGAGCGTCAGCATGGCGGCCAGGCCGATGACGACGCCGACGGCGGCGACCGGCCCGAGCCCGGAGGTCGAGTTCATCTCGGCGGCCAGCAGGCACAGCATGCTCACCGCGACCGTGGCGGCACTGGCGACGATCGCAGGCCCCGCCCGGTGCAGGGCCTGCGCCATGGCCTCGTGGCGGTCCTCGTGGCGGCGCAGTTCCTCGCGGTAGCGGGCCACCAGCAGCAGCGCGTAGTCCGTGCCGGCGCCGAACACCAGGACGGTGAGGATGCCCGCGCTCTGCGCGTTGACGACGAGGTCGGCGTGCTCGGCCAGCAGGTAGACCGCCGCCTGCGCCGTGAACAGCGCCCCGACGACCGAGACGACCGGCAGCAGGATGAGGGTGACGCTGCGGTAGGTCAGCAGCAGGATGACGACGACCACGGCGAGCGCGCTGTACAGCAGGGTGCCGTCGATGCCCTCGAAGGCCTTGGCGGAGTCGGCCGCGAAGCCACCCGGTCCGGTGATGTGCACCTCGAGGCCGCCGGTGCCGTCGCCGGTGACGGCGCGGATGCCGGCGACCGCGTCCGCGATGCCCGTCCAGCCGCCCTCGTCCACGCCGATGGGGACGATGAGCTGCGCGGCGCGCGGGCCGGCGGCGCGTTCCTCGTACACCGGGCCGACGGTGCGGCCGCCGAAGACGCCGTGCCCGGTCATCCGCCGTATCTGCGCGGCGTCCTGACCGACCGTCGCACGGTCCTCGTCGGTCAGTCCGCCGGGGCGCGCGTAGACCACGACGGCGGGGGCGGTGTCGGGCAGGAACCGCTTCTGCAGTTCCAGGACCTGGGTGGACTCCGCGTTGCCCGGCAGCCAGGAGGAGGAGTCGTTCTGCTGCGCGCCGGTGAGCTTCTGGGCCAGCGGCGCCACCGCCACCAGAAGGACCAGCCAGAGCGCGAGCACGACCCATTTGCCGCGCCGGCCGCAGACCAGGACCGCCCAGCCGTGTGGAGCCTTCACACCCGCCACCTCCGCCTCGCCAAGGCGTCCCCCGAGGAGTGCTCCCGATCCGCACAGCATCCCACGCCCGGACGGGGCGTGCGGGGAGGTTTTCCACAGCCGTCCGCCCGGTGCGCGGGGAAGCGCCCGGCACCGCCATACTGGGACCATGGCCGTGCAGATCAACCCCAGTATTCTCTCCGCCGACTTCGCGCGCCTCGCCGACGAGGCGCGGGCCGTCGAAGGCGCGGACTGGCTCCACGTCGACGTGATGGACAATCACTTCGTCCCCAACCTGACGCTCGGCGTGCCGGTCGTGGAGTCCCTCCACAAGGCGACCAAGACCCCGCTCGACTGCCATCTGATGATCGCCGATCCGGACCGCTGGGCCCCGGCCTACGTCGAGGCGGGCGCGGGTTCCGTCACCTTCCACGTCGAGGCGGCCGCCGCGCCGGTGCGCCTGGCCCGGGAGATCCGCGCCAAGGGCGCGCGGGCCTCGATGGCGCTCAGGCCGGCGACGCCGGTCGAGCCGTACGAGGACCTGCTGCCCGAGCTCGACATGCTGCTGATCATGACCGTGGAGCCGGGCTTCGGCGGTCAGGCCTTCCTCGACATCATGCTGCCCAAGATCCGGCGCGCCCGGAAGCTGATCGACAAGCACGGGCTGGACCTGTGGCTGCAGGTCGACGGGGGAGTCTCGGCCGCCACCATCGAGCGCTGCGCCGAGGCCGGAGCGGACGTCTTCGTGGCCGGTTCGGCCGTCTACGGATCCGAGGACCCGGCCGAGGCGGTACGGGGGCTGCGCAAGCAGGCGGCGGCGGCCTGCGCGCACTGACCACTGAGTGGGCAGCGTGCTCCGGTACTCCGGAGTACGTGCGAGGATGAGCGCGGAGCCGATCAGATGGGCAACTGGGGAGAGAACGTGACCACAGGCCGCACAGGGGTGCGCATGGGCCCCGGCGAGATGGTCCAGGCGGCGGCGATGGCCCGCCGCTTCTACCTGGAGGGAAAATCCAAGATCCAGATCGCCGAGGAGTTCGGCGTGAGCCGCTTCAAGGTGGCGCGGGTCCTGGAGACGGCCCTCGAACGTGACCTCGTGCGCATCGAGATCAGGGTCCCCGCCGAGCTCGACGCCGAACGCTCCGACGCCCTGCGCGCCCGCTACGGGCTGCGGCACGCCGTCGTCGTCGAGTCGCCCGCCGACGAGACCGACGGCCCCGACCCGGAGAACCTGGGCGCCGTCGCCGCGCAGCTGCTCGGTGAGCTGGTCAGCGAGGGTGACGTGCTCGGCCTCGCCTGGGGGCGCTCCATCATCACCATGGCCAACGCCCTCGACCGGCTGCCGCCGTGCACGGTCGTCCAGCTCACCGGCGTGTACGACGCCGGCACCGCCGACCGCGGCTCGGTCGAGGCGGTCCGCACCGCCGCGGCCGTCTCCGGCGGCGAGGCCCACCCGATGTACGCCCCCATGGTGCTGCCCGACCCGGCGACGGCCGCGGCGCTGCGCGCCCAGAGCGGCATCGCGGCCGCCATGAGCTACTTCGACAAGGTCACCGTGGCCGTGGTCTCGATCGGCTCCTGGGCGGCCGGCATCTCCACCGTCCACGACGCCCTGACCGACGCCGAGCGGGAGCACTACGCCTCCCTCGGCGTCGCCGCGGAGATGTCCTCGCACCTCTTCGACGCCGAGGGCCTGCTGGTCGGCCGTGACCTGGGCGAGCGCTGCATCACGATCGAGGCGGACCGGCTGCGCCGCATCCCCGAGGTGCTCGCCATCGCCGGCGGGCTGCGCAAGGCCGCCGCGGTCGACGCCGTGCTCCGGTCCGGTCTGGTCACCAGCATCGTGACGGACACCGCCGCCGCCGACTACCTGCTGGACTCCACCACGCCCATGCCGCGGCCCGCCCTCGACCGCGCGGACCCCGAGGCGCTCCGCGAGCTCTAATCCACCGCCCCACCGCCCACCGTCCGCTCGCGCGCCCTGCGCGGCGGGCACCGCGGGCTGTGGCAGCATCGCGGCATGCCGACCGGCCCCGTCCGCCGTGCCACCGTGATCGCCCTCGCCCTGCTGGGCTGCCTCGCGCTGCTGCTCACCGGCTGCTCCCCGCCCGCCACCGAACCCGTCGGGGCGCTGCCCACGGTGGCCGTCACGAGCCTGCCGCCCGAGGCCCGCGAGACGCTCCGGCTGATCGACGCGGGCGGCCCCTTCCCGTACGCGAAGGACGGCACCGTCTTCGGCAACATCGAGGGCCTGCTGCCCGCGCACCCGCGCGGCTACTACCACGAGTACACCGTCCCGACCCCGGGGACGAGCGACCGTGGCGCCCGGCGCTTCGTCACCGGATCCGGCGGGGAGGTCTACTACACCGACGACCACTACCAGAGCTTCAGGGCGGTCCGCAGATGACGGCAACGACGGTGCTGGACCTGCACGGGGTCACCACCAAGAGCGCGTTCATGGAGCGCTGCGCCGAGCAGTTGCGGCTGCCCGGCTGGTTCGGCCGCAACTGGGACGCCCTGTACGACTGCCTCACCGACCTGCCCGACCCCGCGCGGGGCGGGCTCCGCCTGGTCGTCCGCGGCTGGCCCGACTTCGCGGCGGCCGAACCGGAGCAGTGGCGGACCGCGCGCCGGGTCCTCGCGGACGCCGCCGCCTTCCACGACCCGGCCGTGCTCCCCTTCGAGGTCGTCCTGGAGGAACCTACGAGCGACCCTTCGTGAGCGCCAGAGTTTCCTCCGTGTTCGTTCCGGCCCGGTCCGTGCAAAAATGAAGTACGTGCGTTTCCTCAATGATGCAAAGCCTCCGTACGACCTGACGTACGACGACGTGTTCATGGTCCCCAGCCGCTCGGCGGTGGGTTCCCGCCAAGCGGTCGACCTCTCGGCCCCGGACGGCACCGGCACCACCATCCCGCTCGTGGTCGCCAACATGACCGCGATCGCCGGCCGCCGCATGGCCGAGACCGTCGCCCGGCGCGGAGGTCTGGTGGTCATCCCCCAGGACATCCCGATCGATGTGATCGCCGAGGTGATCACCTGGGTGAAGCAGCGGCACCTCGTGCTCGACACCCCGATCGTGCTCGGCCCGCACGCCACCGTCGCCGACGCCCTGGCGCTGCTGCCCAAGCGGGCGCACGGTGCCGCCGTCGTCGTCGAGGACGGCCGTCCGGTCGGCATCGTCACCGAGCACGACCTCACCGGTGTGGACCGCTTCACCCAGGTCTCCGTGGTGATGTCCAAGGACCTCCTGCTGCTGCCCGCGGACATCGACCCGCGCGAGGCCTTCAACCGCCTGGAGGAGGCCAACCGCAAGCTCGCCCCCGCGGTGGACGCCGACGGCAGGCTGGCCGGGATCCTCACCCGCAAGGCAGCGCTGCGCGCCACCCTCTACACCCCCGCCACCGACGCCGGCGGGCGGCTGCGCATCGCCGCCGCCGTCGGCATCAACGGCGACGTGGCGGGCAAGGCCAAGCAGCTGCTCGACGCGGGAGTCGACACGCTCGTCGTCGACACCGCCCACGGTCACCAGGAGAGCATGATCCAGGCCGTGAAGGCCGTCCGCGCCCTGGACCCGCAGGTGCCGGTCGTGGCCGGCAACGTGGTCTCCGCCGAGGGCGTGCGCGACCTGATCGAGGCTGGTGCCGACATCGTCAAGGTCGGCGTGGGCCCGGGCGCCATGTGCACCACCCGCATGATGACCGGCGTGGGCCGGCCGCAGTTCTCCGCCGTCATGGAGTGCGCCGCCGAGGCCGCCCGGTACGGCAAGCACGTCTGGGCCGACGGTGGCGTCCGGCACCCGCGCGACGTCGCCATGGCGCTCGCCGCCGGCGCGTCCAACGTCATGATCGGCTCCTGGTTCGCGGGCACCTACGAGTCGCCCGGCGACCTGCAGCAGACCGCCGACGGCCGGCCGTACAAGGAGAGCTTCGGCATGGCCTCCGCCCGCGCCGTGGCCAACCGCACGAGCGAGGAGTCCGCCTACGACCGCGCCCGCAAGGGGCTGTTCGAGGAGGGCATCTCCACCTCGCGGATGTTCCTCGACCCGGGCCGCCCGGGTGTCGAGGACCTCATCGACTCGATCATCGCGGGCGTCCGCAGCTCCTGCACCTACGCCGGGGCCGCCAACCTCGCCGAGTTCGCCGAGAAGGCCGTCGTCGGCATCCAGAGCGCCGCCGGCTACGCCGAGGGCAAGCCGCTGCACGCCAGCTGGCAGTAGCCGGCACCGCTGCCCGGGTGCCCCCGTCCGCTTCCGCGGACGGGGGCACCCGCGTTCCCGCCTCGACGCGATCACCCGGGAGTGCTCCGCCGGGGTGGACGGCGGTCGGCCTCGTAGTCTGGTGTGCGTACGGCACGCGCCGTTCCCAGCTCGCTCGCGAAGAGAAGTGACCCACCCCCAGTGCGACTGAACGAACTCGACGAACGCATCGTCCACGCCCTCGCCCAGGACGCCCGCCGCTCCTTCGCCGACATCGGCTCCCTCGTCGGGCTCTCCGCCCCCGCCGTCAAGCGCCGGGTCGACCGGCTGCTGGCGGAGGGCGCCATCACGGGTTTCACCGTCCGCGTCGAGCCCTCCGCGCTGGGCTGGGAGACCGAGGCGTTCGTCGAGCTCTACTGCCGCCACAACACCTCGCCCGACGACATCCGGCGCGGCCTGTCGCGCTACCCGGAGGTGGCGTCCGCCTCGACCGTCACCGGCGAGGCGGACGCCGTCGTCCAGATCTACGCCGCCGACGTGCGCCACTTCGAGCGCGTCCTGGAGCGGATCGCCGGCGAGCCCTTCGTGGAGCGCACCAAGTCCGTCCTGGTGCTGTCGCCGCTGCTGCGCCGCTACACGGGAGTGCCGGACCAGCCGGAGCCGTGACCGCGGGCGGGCCGGGCCGGGGAGCCGGGTCCGGCCCCGCGCAACGAATCGCCGCCGCTGCGCCCCGGCGCGCAACGAATCGGCGGTCGGTGCGCAACGGACGCGTCTTGTCGCCACGACGCCCGGAATCGTACCGTCGAGGCAGATCCGGAACAGGCTCCCCACCAGGCGAAAGAGGCTCCATGGCGCCGCTGCGCACCGCGCTGTACCAAGGCCCGAGCGGCGTCCCCTCCTCCGTGGACGACAGCCTGGCCGCGCTCGACGCCGCCGCGCGCCGGGCCTCCGCCGCGGGAGCCCGCCTGCTCGTCACGCCCGAGATGTACCTGACCGGCTACGCCCTCGGCGACGCGGTCCCGGGCCTCGCCGAGGCGGCCGACGGGCCGGCCGCCGCCCGGGTCGGCCGGATCGCCGCCGAGCACGGCCTGGGCATCGTCTACGGCTACCCCGAGCGCGACGGCTGCGGCGTCTTCAACTCCGCCCAGCTGATCGGGCCGGACGGCGGACGCCTCGCCAACTACCGCAAGACCCACCTCTTCGGCGACTTCGAGCGGACCTGGTTCACCCCCGGCGACGACGCCGTCGTCCAGGCCGAGCTCGACGGCGTCCGGATCGGCATCCTCATCTGCTACGACGTCGAGTTCCCGGAGACCGTGCGGTCCCACGCCCTCGCCGGCACCCAGCTGCTCGCGGTGCCCACCGCGCTGATGCGGCCCTACGAGTTCGTCCCGCAGACCCTGGTGCCGGCCCGCGCGTACGAGAGCCAGCTGCACGTCGCCTACGCCAACCGCTGCGGCCCCGAGGGCGATTTCGACTTCGCGGGGCAGAGCTGCCTCGCCGGACCCGACGGCGCCGTACGCGCCCGGGCCGGAGCCACCGAGGAGCTGGTCGTCGCCGACGCCGACCCGGATCTCCTGCGCGCGGTCCGCGAGGAGACGCCCTACCTCGAGGACCGCCGCCCCGAGCTGTACCGCTCGCTGGGCTGATCCCGACCCCCTTCCCCCGCCCCGCCTGACCGCTTCACAGCCAGGAGAACCACGCCATGACGTCCACGGTGCCCACCGCGGTCCACGACGAGCAGCACCCCGAGGTGCGGTCGGCCCCGCCGATCACCATGTTCGGCCCGGACTTCCCGTTCGCCTACGACGACTTCCTGGCGAGCGCCGCGGGCCTCGGCTCCATACCGGCGACCGAACACGGGGCGGAGGTCGCGGTCATCGGCGGCGGCCTGTCCGGCATCGTCGCCGCGTACGAGCTGATGAAGATGGGCCTCAAGCCCGTCGTCTACGAGGCCGACCGCATCGGCGGCCGGCTGCGCACCGTCGGCTTCGAGGGCTGCGACGAGAACCTGACCGCAGAGATGGGCGCGATGCGCTTCCCGCCGTCCTCCACCGCCCTGCAGCACTACATCGACCTGGTGGGCCTGGAGACCACGCCCTTCCCCAACCCGCTGGCCCCCGAGACCCCGTCGACCGTCGTCGACCTCAAGGGCGAGTCCCACTACGCGCAGACCATCGACGACCTGCCGCAGGTCTACCGCGACGTCGCGCACGCCTGGAACGCCTGCCTGGAGGAGGGCGCGGACTTCTCCGACATGAACCGCGCGATGCGTGAGCGCGACGTCCCGCGCATCCGCGAGATCTGGGCGAAGCTGGTCGAGAAGCTGGACAACCAGACCTTCTACGGGTTCCTCTGCGACTCCGAGGCGTTCAAGTCCTTCCGCCACCGGGAGATCTTCGGCCAGGTCGGCTTCGGCACCGGCGGCTGGGACACCGACTTCCCCAACTCCATCCTGGAGATCCTGCGCGTCGTCTACACCGAGGCCGACGACCACCACCGCGGCATCGTCGGAGGCAGCCAGCAACTGCCGCTGCGGCTGTGGGAACGCGAACCGCAGAAGATCGTCCACTGGCCGCTCGGCACCTCGCTGAAGTCCCTGCACGGCGGCGACCCCCGCCCGGCCGTGACCCGACTGCACCGCACCGCCGGCAACCGGATCACCGTCACCGACGCCGACGGCGACATCCGCACCTACCGCGCCGCGATCTTCACCGCGCAGAGCTGGATGCTGCTCAGCAAGATCGACTGCGACGACTCGCTCTTCCCGATCGACCACTGGACGGCGATCGAGCGCACCCACTACATGGAGTCCAGCAAGCTCTTCGTCCCGGTCGACCGGCCGTTCTGGCTGGACAAGGACGAGCAGACGGGCCGCGACGTGATGAGCATGACGCTCACCGACCGCATGACCCGCGGCACCTACCTGCTGGACAACGGCCCGGACGAGCCGGCCGTGATCTGCCTGTCGTACACGTGGTGCGACGACAGCCTCAAGTGGCTGCCGCTGAGCGCGTCCGAGCGCATGGAGGTCATGCTCAAGTCGCTCGGCGAGATCTACCCGAAGGTCGACATCCGGGGGCACATCATCGGCAACCCGGTGACCGTCTCCTGGGAGAACGAGCCCTACTTCATGGGCGCGTTCAAGGCGAACCTGCCCGGTCACTACCGCTACCAGCGGCGCCTGTTCACCCACTTCATGCAGGACACCCTCCCCGAGGACAAGCGCGGCATCTACCTCGCGGGCGACGACATCTCATGGACCGCGGGCTGGGCCGAGGGCGCCGTGCAGACCGCGCTCAACGCCGTGTGGGGCGTGATGCACCAGTTCGGCGGCACCACGGACCCGACCAACCCGGGCCCGGGCGACCTCTACGACGAGATCGCGCCGGTCATGCTCGACGAGGACTGACACGCCCCCCTCAGCGGGCCAGCGGGGTCAGCAGGAAGCGCCCCACCAGCCCGACCCCGGAGTCGAGCTTCTCGGCGAACTCCTCGTACACCTCCGGCAGTCCGCGCAGGGACCACAGCACGCGGGACGCGGCCCACGCCGCGTCCCGCGCGCGTTCCAGGCTCCAGGAACCGGCGAGATGGGTCAGCGGGTCGGCGAGGTCCAGCAGATCGGGGCCGGGCATCAGTTCCTCCCTGACGCGTTCCTCCACGGACGTCAGCAGATCGCCCACGCGATCGAAGTCCCGTTCCAGGGAAGGCGGCTCGCACCCCAGCGCGGAGCAGGTGTCCACCACCGCGAGCGCCAGGTCGTGACCCACGTGCGCGTTGATCCCGGCCAGCGCGAACTGCAGCGGGCGGACGCCGCGGTGCCCGCGCAACTGCAGCAGCGGCCGCCAGCAGGCCGGGACGGCACGGCGGTCGGTCGCGCCGTCGACCGCCCGCAGGTAACGGGCGGCGAAACGGGCGGCCAGCACGGCGGCGGCGACGGGATCGCCGAAGCCGCCCGCCGCCAGCCGGCCGTCCATTTCCTCCGTGACCGACAGGTAGACACGGTTGAACACCGCCACCCCGTCCCCCGGCGGGAGCGCCGTGCCGAGCGCGCGCATGCGCGCCACCACCTGGCCCACCCCCACCGGGGCCGGCCGCCGTGCCGTCGTCATGGGCACAGCGTCCCAGCAGGCCGGGCGGCGTTCGCGGCACGGCGGCCGTGGCGTCCCCGGATCGGGTGAGTCAGAGCGCGCCCGCGTCGCGGGCCGTCCGCACCGACGGATACTGCGGCCGGAAGCCCGGCTCCTCCCACCGCCGGCACTGGCGCGGCGTCGGCGATGTTGTACGCCGGGCCCCCGACGCCGGGGGCCCGGCGCAGGGGCTGCGCCAGGGGGCGGCCCCGGCCCTCGCCGTACACCAGGTTCGTGCTCGCCTGCACGAAACGCGTCGCCCCGGCCTCGGCGGCTGCCCGCGCCGGCGTGGTGCCCTCCTGCGAGCCGTCCGGGAACAGCGCCGCCAGGTGCACGACCGCATCCATGCCCGCCAGGGCCTCGCGCAGGTCCTCCGGGCCCCGCAGGTCCCCGGTCGCGATCCGTGCCCCCAGCCGGGTGGGCCCCTCGCCCCGCTCCGCGTCCCGCACGAGCACCCGCACCTCCTCGCCCGGCGGCACCACTGCAGCAGCCTCGGCACGAAGCGGCTGCCGACCCGACTGCGGCGGCCCGCGGCGGCGCGGGAGAGACCTCCGCATCCGGGGATCGACACTCCCTGGATAAGGTCCCGGCCCGGCGGGATGCTTGAAACGTGGACATCGACCGCGCGCAGCTCGCCGACTTCCTGCGCCGCAGCCGTGCCCGCCTCGCCCCCTCCGACGTGGGCCTGGTGGTCGGCGTCCGGCGGCGCACCCCCGGGCTGCGCCGCGAGGAGGTCGCCCAGCTCGCCGGGATGTCCGCGGACTACTACACCCGGCTCGAACAGTCACGGGGCCCCCGGCCGTCCCGCCAGATCCTGGGCGCGCTCGCCCGTGCGCTGCGCCTGTCCGAGGACGAACGGGACCACCTCTTCCACCTGGCCGGCGAGGAACCGCCCCGCGGCACCCGCGACGCCGGCGCCGCGGGGCACGTACGGCCCGGACTGCTGCTGGTGCTGGACCGGCTCGACGACACCCCGGCGCAGGTCGTCAGCGACGCGGGGGACGTCCTCGCCCAGAACGCGATGGCCGCGGCGCTCGTCGGCGACGCGGCCTCCCGGCCGCCGGGGGAGCGCAACATCGTCCGCCGCTTCTTCCTCGACCCGGCGGCGCGCGAGCTCTTCCCTCCGGGGGACCGGGAGGAGCAGGCCCGGCGTCACGTCGCCCACCTGCGTGCGGTCCTGGCCGCCCGGCCCGACGACGCGCGCGCGGGCGCGCTGGTCGCGGAACTGCGGGGGCGCAGCGCGGAGTTCTCGAGGCTGTGGGACGAGCACGAGGTCGCCGTGCGGCGCGCGGATGTGAAGCGGTTCCAGCATCCGGTGGTGGGGCTGATGGAGCTGGAGTGCGAGGTGCTGCTCAGTGCGGAGCATGATCAGCGGTTGATCGTGTACACGGCGCGGCCGGGGAGCGAGTCCTACGAGCGGTTGCGGTTGCTTCGCGTTGTGGGCCTGCAGGATCTTGCGGTGCGGTGAGTTGGTGTGTGCGCGTGCGTGTGGTTGCGGTTGGGGTTTCTCCCCCGCCCTCCCGCCCGATTGCCCGGCGCGGTCAGTGCGGGCCTGCGCTCTGTTGGGTTGGGGTCGGGGCCGCGCCGGCGCACGTCCTCAGCGCTCGCGGTTTACCCCTGCAGTATTCGGTGCCGGGTCCCCCGCTCGTCGCTTCCGGGCGCACCCCGCCACACCCCCTCATGCCGGTTGGGGCGCATGACGGCCGGTGGGGGGGTGAGTAAGGAACTTGCGGCGAACCCGGACCGCCTTCTGAACCCCGTCCGGCCATTAGTCGCCTTCACGGCAGGAGGGGGTGTGGCGGGGTGTGCCCATGGGGGTCCCCCCGGCCGAAGGCTGGGGGAGGGCGGGAGGCGGGTGGACGCCCGCCGCAGGCGCAACGGAGCCGCACACAAACACCCGGGGAGCCCGGCGCAGCCGTTAGTCGGCCCACGCCGTGCGCGTGACCGCGTACTCGACCTCCCCCTGTTCCGCTCCCGGCAACGCCTCGTCCCACTCCTCGTGGAAGACCCGGACGAACGACAGCCCCGCCTTCTCCATCACGCGCCGCGACCGCGCGTTGACGAACATCGTCTCCGCGTGGACGCGCTCCGCGCCCAGGTCGGTGAAGGCCTTGCGGACCAGGGCGCGGGACCCCTCCGTGGCGTAGCCGCGGCCCCAGGCGGCGCGGCGCAGGCGGTACCCGAGTTCGAGGTCGTCGGCGGGGCCGCCGGGGCGGGGGGTGAGGGCGAACCAGCCGACGAAGTGCCCGGTGGAGAGTTCCTCCGCCGCCCAGACCTGGGAGCGTGCGAAGCGGGGCAGGACCTCGTGCCGGATGACGTCGGAGGGCGTGGGGCGGCCGTTGCCCAGGTAGCGCATGACCTCGGGGTCGCTGTCGAGCGCGACGAGCAGTTCGGCGTCCGCGTCGGTGTCGGTGAAGTGCCGCAGTCGCAGCCGCTCGGTCTCCAGGAAGATCCGCATGTGCATGGGCGGCACGCTAGGCCTGCGGGGTCGTCGCCGCCACGGGTTTGCGGTCGCGCTCCACGGAGACGGTGCCCGCGCGCCGGAGCACGCCCGCGCCCACGGCGAGCCCGGCGGCGAGCAGGGTGACCAGGCCGAAGGAGACCTGCAGGGAGCTGGCCTCCGCGATGGAGCCGATGGCGGCCGGAGCCACCAGCCCGGAGGTGTAGGTGACGGTGGCGACGCCCGCGATGGCCTGGCTCGCGTTGGGCCCGCTGCGCCCGGCCGCGGCGAAGCACAGCGGCACGACCACGGCGATGCCCACGCCGATGAGGGCGAAGCCCGCGATGGTGGTGACCTGCGTGGACGCCGTGGCGACGAGGACGCCGCCCACCGTGGCGAGCAGGCCGCCGAAGCGTACGGTGCGGACCGGTCCGAAACGGCGGACGACGAGGTCGCCGAGGAGACGGGACACGGCCATGGTGCACGCGAACGCGGTGTAGGACGCGGCGGCGACACCGGGGGAGGCGCCGGCGATGTCACGGAGGTAGACCGCGCTCCAGTCCATGCTGGCGCCCTCCGCGAAGACGGCGCAGAAGCCGATGGCGCCGATGACCAGGGCGGCGCGGGGCGGCAGGGCGAAGCGCGCGGGGGCCTCCTCCGACGCGGCGGGCCGCAGGTCGAGCACTCCGCTGCAGACCACCTGGCCCAGCACGACGAGCAGGACGGCCGCGGCGGTGAGGTGGAGGCGCGCGTCGAGTTCCGCGTGGGCGGCGAGGACGCCGAAGAGGGAGCCGAGCAGGGTGCCGGCGCTCCACATGCCGTGCAGCCCGGACATGATCGAGCGGCCGAGGCGTTCCTCGACCTCGACGCCCTGGGCGTTCATGACGACGTCGGCCATGCCGGCCGAGGCCCCGTAAACGAACATCGCCCCGCACAGCCAGCCCAGTCCGGAGGAGAGGGCGGGCAGCGCCAGCGAGGCGCACCACAGGCCCAGCAGGAGGCGCAGCGCGTTGCGCATGCCCATGTGGTGGGCGACGCGGGCGGCGAGCGGCATCGCGACGGAGGCGCCGAGGGCCGCGAAGACGAGCGCGAAGCCGAGCTGTCCGGCGCTGAGCCCCGCGTGCTCCTGGATCCAGGGCACCCGGGTGGCGAAGCTGCCGGTCACCGCGCCGTGCACGGCGAACACGGCGGCGACGGCGAGATGGGCGCGCCGCAGTCGCGGGTCGGTCTTCCCCGTCGGGGTCGTCGGCTTCGTCGGCATGTTCCCTCCAGTCTGGTCCCGCCGTGCTCGGGGCATAAATTATCAGGCAGGCTTCCTGAAAGATAGATTGCCTCCTGCCACGGTCCCGCACCGGGGCCCCTGTCGCCCGCCCTCGCACCTGCGCGACGGCTTCTGGAAGGATCCGTCCATGACCGCCATGCGATCCCACGCCGGGCGCACCGCCTCCCCCCGCACCGCCCGGGCGATCAACGACCGGCTGGCCCTGGAACTGCTGCAGCGCGAGGGCCCGTTGACGGCGGCCCAGCTCAAGTCCCTCACCGGGCTGTCCCGTCCGAGCGTCGCCGACCTGGTCGAAAGGCTGCAGGAGTCCGGGCTGATCACGGTGGTCGGCGAGACGGGAGCCGACCGGCGCGGCCCCAACGCGCGGGTGTACGGGATCGTCGCCGACCGGGCGCAGCTGGCGGCCTTCGACGTCCGCACCCACAGCGTCGCCCTCGAGGTGGCCGACCTGCTGGGGAACACCATCGGCAGCGCCGTCCTGCCGGTGGACCCGTTCGGCGATCCGCAGCGCACGGTGCGGCGCTCGGTGGCGCTGCTGGAGCGGACCGCGCGCACCGCCGGCGCCGGCGCGCTGCACACCGTCGCGGTCGGCGCGCCCGGCCTGGTCGACCCGGCCACCGGCGAACTGCGGGCCACCGGGCAGTTGCCGGCCTGGCACTCGGCGCTCGTCGCCGAACTGCGCAGGCGGCTCTCCCTCCCGGTGCTGCTGGAGAACGAGGTCAACCTCGCGGCCGTCGCCGAGCGGCGCCTGGGCGCCGTGCGCGACCGCGAGGACTTCGTCCTGCTGTGGCTGGGTCACGGGGTGGGCGCCGCGGTGGTGCTGGGCGGGGTCCTGCGGCGCGGTGCCTCGGGCGGTACGGGGGAGATCGGCTTCCTGCCCGTTCCGGGGACCTTCCAACTGCCGACGGCCAGCGGGTGCGAGGGCGGTTTCCACTCGCTGGCGGGCAGCGCGGCGGTGTGCGCCCTGGCGCGCTCGCACGGGATGCCGGTGTCCGGCGACGACGACGCCCTGGCGGCCGAGGCGGTGGTGACCGCGGCCCGGGCGGACGGCAAGCAGGGCGAGCTCTTCCTCGACGCGCTGGCGGACCGGGTGGTGATCGGGGTGGCAGCCGTCACCGCCGTGCTCGACCCCGGCTGCGTGGTGCTGGGCGGCGAGGTGGGCCGGGCCGGGGGCGAGGACCTGGCCGCCCGGGTCGAGGAACGGCTCGCGCGGATGTCCCCGCTGCCGACCCAGGTGCGGGCGGGGACCGTCGCGGGCAGCGCGGTGCTGCGCGGCGCGGTGCTGTCGGCGATGGACGCGGCGCAGGACGCGGTGTTCACACCCGAGGTGTGACGTCCGGCGCTCCGGGGCAACCGCCCCTCGGCCGCCTGACGTTCGCAGGCGCCGGCGTACGACCGGAGTCCCCCCGGGTGAACCCGCTCCGCCGATGCGGTTCGCGCCGGCCTCAACGGGCGCTCCCATGGGCCGTGTTGACCGGAAGCCATGGCGGCGGCCCGAGGGGTCAGAGCGGTCGGACCGATCCCGTGTGAGCCAATCCACAGCGATCCCTTGCGTCCGCAAGGAACCTTCGTGGCAGACTGTGGAGCAGTACCAGTGACGTTCAGCGCACTCCGGGGTCGGTGAAACTCCGAACCGGCGGTTACAGTCCGCGACCCGTCCGCATCCAGCGGCCGGTTGACCAGGTGAAATTCCTGGACCGACGGTTAAAGTCCGGATGGGAGGCAGTGCGCGGCGGACGGGCATCGGTACACCGCCGTCGGCGGCAGCGTGGGTGCGTGTCCCCCGGAAACGGGTGGCACGGGCGGACGCAGCCCCGCACCGGCCGCGGTGTCCCCGAGGCTCACGTCCGCTCTGTGTTCCGCACAGCCCCGGAGTCCGTGCCCGATGAGGCAGGAGGACCCGGTGGCAACACCCGGTGAAGCCGACGCGATGCGCCGGGCCATAGAGCTCGCCGCCCACGGCGTGGGCTCGACGAGCCCCAACCCCGTCGTCGGCGCCGTGATCCTCGACGCAGGCGGCGAGATCGCCGGCGAGGGCTGGCACCAGCAGGCGGGCGGACCCCACGCCGAGGTCCACGCCCTGCGCGCGGCCGGCGGCGCGGCCCGCGGCGGCACCGCCGTCGTCACCCTCGAACCCTGCAACCACACCGGTCGCACCGGCCCGTGCGCCCAGGCCCTCATCGCGGCCGGCGTCTCCCGCGTCGTCTACGCCGTCGCGGACCCCACCCCCGCGGCGACCGGAGGCGGTGCCACGCTGGCCGCCGCCGGGATCGCCGTGGAGAGCGGGCTCATGGAGGCCGAGGCCGCCCGCGGCAACGAGGTGTGGCTCACCGCCTCCCGCGAGCAGCGGCCCTTCGTGCTGTGGAAGTACGCGAGCACCCTCGACGGCCGCATCGCCGCCGCCGACGGCACCAGTCGCTGGATCAGCTCCGCCGCCTCCCGTGCCGACGTGCACCGGCTGCGCGCCGAGTCCGACGCCGTCGTCGTCGGCTCCGGCACCCTGCGCGCCGACGACCCCCACCTGGCCGTGCGCGGCGTGGAGGGCACCTTCACCCAGCCGCTGCGGGTGGTCGTCGACACCAACGCCAAGATCACCCCCGGCGCCCGGGTGCTGGACGGCACCGCCCCGACCCTGGTCGCCGTCGCCGAGGACACCGACACCGCCCACCTGCCGGGCGTCGACGTGGCCCGCCTGCCCCGCACCGGCAGCGGCGTCGCCGTCACCGCGCTGCTTGCCGAGCTGTACGGCCGCGGCGTCCGCTCCGTGCTGCTGGAGGGCGGCCCCACGCTCGCCGGCGCCTTCGTCGCCGCGGGCGCCGTCGACAAGGTCGTCGGCTACCTCGCACCGGCCCTCCTGGGGGCCGGACCCGCGGCCCTGGGGGACGCGGGAATCACCACCATCGCGCACGCGTTGCGGCTCGACGTCGCCGAGATCGAACGCATCGGCCCCGACCTGCGTATTACTGCCTACCCGAGCCGCACCGAGGAGAACTGACGTGTTCACCGGAATCGTCGAAGAGCTGGGCGACGTCGTCGCCGTCGAGGACCTGGGCGACGCCTCCCGCTTCCGTCTGCGCGGTCCGGTCGTCACCGAGGGCGCCAAGCACGGCGACTCGATCGCGGTCAACGGGGTGTGCCTCACCGTCGTCGACACCGCGGACGGCGAGTTCACCGCCGACGTGATGGCCGAGACCCTCAAGCGCTCCAGCCTCGGCGCGCTGAACCCCGGCAGCCGGGTCAACCTGGAGCGCCCGATGGAGCTGGGCGGCCGCCTCGGCGGTCACCTCGTCCAGGGCCACGTGGACGGCACCGGCGCGGTGATCTCGCGGACCCCCGCCGAGCACTGGGAGATCGTGAGGATCTCGCTGCCGGCGGAGCTGTCCCGCTACGTGGTCGAGAAGGGCTCGATCACCGTCGACGGCATCAGCCTCACGGTCGTCGAGGCCGGTCCCGACTTCTTCTCCGTCAGCCTGATCCCGACCACCCTCGACCTCACCACGCTCGGCTTCAAGCAGCCCGGCGACCCGGTGAACCTCGAGGTCGACGTGATCGCCAAGTACGTCGAGCGGCTGTACGGGGAGCGGGCCGGGGCACCGAAGGGGGCTCCGGCGGAATGAGCGCCCTCGACACCCTGAACAGTGTCGCCTTCTCCGCCTTCGGTGAGCACTTCAAGTGGACCGACGTGGTCGGCAACGGCCTCGGCCTGGCCGGTCTCGCCCTGGGGTGGCGCCGCTCGGTGTGGGCCTGGCCGGTCCAGCTGCTGTCCGGTGCGGTGCTCGTCGCCGCGTACTGGTCGGCACAGCTCACCGGCGGCGTCGGCAAGCAGCTGCTCGTCATCGGCGTCGCCGTGTGGGGCTGGTTCCAGTGGCGCCGCGGCGTCCGGGACGGCGGCGAGATCCGGGTCCGCTTCGCCACCTGGCGCGAGCGGGGCCTGCTGGTCGCCGGCACGGCGGCCGGACTGTTCGGGGTCGTCGGCCTCTTCACGCTCTACCCGTCGCTGTCCTGGAACCCCTGGCCGGACGCCTACATCTTCGTCGGCACCGTCGCCGCGATGGTGGCCATGGCCAGGGGCTGGGTCGAGTTCTGGTTCGCCTGGCTCGCCGTCGACGCGGTCGGCGTCCCCCTCGCCTGGAACAGCGACCTGAAGTTCTCCGCGCTCGTGTACGTCATCTACTTCGTTCTCGTGATCGCCGGCATGTACGCCTGGTGGCAGCAGACCCGGGTCCCGCGGCACGGCGGGCCCGTCCTGGAAGGAGCGGCCGCATGACCACCGCACTGCACACCCTCTACGTGGCGGAGGACGCCCCGATCGTCCTCGACCCCGTCGAGCGTGCGATCGCCGACATAGCGGCCGGCCGGCCCGTCGTCGTCGTGGACGACGAGAACCGCGAGAACGAGGGCGACCTCATCATCGCGGCCGAGAAGGCCACCCCGGAGATCGTCGCGTTCATGATGACCGAGTGCCGTGGTCTGATCTGCGTGCCCATGGAGGAGCACGACCTGGACCGGGTCGACCTGCCGCAGATGGTGGACTCCAACACCGAGTCCATGCAGACCGCGTTCACGGTCTCCGTCGACGCGAGCGCCGTCCACGGGGTCACCACCGGCATCTCCGCCGCCGACCGGGCGACCACGATCCGGCTGCTGGCCTCCGGCGACTCCGTCCCCGGCGACTTCGTCCGGCCCGGCCACGTCTTCCCGCTGCGCGCCAAGTCCGGCGGCGTCCTCACCCGCAACGGCCACACCGAGGCGGGCGTCGACCTGGCCCGGCTCGCCGGACTGCGCCCGGCCGCCGCCATCGTGGAGATCGCCAACGAGGACGGCACGATGGCGCGCCTGCCCGAGCTGGTCCACTTCGCCCGCAAGCACGGCCTGGCCATCATCTCCATCGAGGACCTGGTGACCTACCGCCGCAGCTCGGAGCCGACCGTGCGCCGCGAGGCCGAGACCCGGCTGCCCACCGCCTTCGGCGACTTCCGCGCGTACGGCTACCGCAGCACCGTCGACGGCGTCGAGCACATCGCGCTCGCGGCCGGTGAGATCGGCGACGGCGAGGACGTCCTCGTCCGCGTCCACTCCGAGTGCCTCACCGGCGACGTCTTCCACTCGCTGCGCTGCGACTGCGGACCGCAGCTCCAGGCCTCACTCGAACGGGTGGCAGCCGAGGGCCGGGGCGTCGTGGTCTACCTCCGCGGCCACGAGGGCCGGGGCATCGGCCTGATGTCCAAGCTGCGCGCGTACGAGCTCCAGGAGCGCGGCCGGGACACGCTCGACGCCAACCTGGAACTCGGACTGCCCGCCGACGCCCGCGACTACGGCGCCGCCGCCCAGATGCTGTCCGACCTCGGCGTGCACTCCCTGCGCCTGATGACCAACAACCCCGACAAGACCGAGGCCCTCGAGCGGCACGGCCTGAAGGTCGCCGAGCGCGTCGCCATGCCGATCGCGGCCGGCGAGCACAACCTGCGGTACCTGCGCACCAAGCGGGACCGCATGGGCCACGACCTGCCCTGGCTGGACCCGGCCCCCACCGGTGCCTGCCGCAACCAGTAGGCCCGCCCCCAAGCAGCACCACGACACCTGTACGACCAAGAACGACCCGAACGACCAGAGCAAGAACGAGCAAGGAGAAGACGGACGTGAGCGGTAAGGGCGCCCCCGAGCTGACCGTGAAGAACTGCGGTGACCTGCGCGTGGCCGTGATCGCGGCGCAGTGGCACGAGCAGGTGATGGACGGGCTGGTCGACGGCGCCCTGCGCGCCCTGAGCGACCTGGGCATCGACGAGCCCACCCTGCTGCGCGTTCCCGGCAGCTTCGAACTGCCGGTCGCCGCCAAGGTGCTGGCGAGCCGGGGCTACGACGCGGTCGTCGCCCTCGGCGTCGTCATCCGCGGCGGTACGCCGCACTTCGAGTACGTCTGCCAGGGTGTCGCCCAGGGCCTGACCCAGGTCTCGGTCGACACCGGCGTGCCGATCGGCTTCGGCGTGCTCACCTGCGACACCGAGGAGCAGGCCCTGGACCGGGCCGGACTGCCCGGCTCGAACGAGGACAAGGGGCACGAGGCCGTCACCGCCGCGATCGCCACCGCGACCGTCCTGCGTTCAGTATCCGAGCCGTGGCGGTGAGGTAAGGGGACTTCCGCGTAGGGTGGGGACCACCATGGCCAAGAAGACATTCGAGGAGCTCTTCGCCGAGCTCCAGCACAAGGCCGCCACCGGCGACCCCAGCAGCTCCCGCACCGCCGAACTGGTCGGCAAGGGAGTGCATGCGATCGGCAAGAAGGTGGTCGAGGAGGCCGCCGAGGTGTGGATGGCAGCCGAGTACGAAGGCGCCGACCGCACCGCGGAGGAGATCTCCCAGCTGCTGTACCACCTGCAGGTGATGATGGTCGCCCGGGGCATCGGCCTCGACGACGTCTACGCTCATCTCTGAGCGGATCGCCCCAGGCCGGACCCGCCCCACGCGCCCTGTCCCACCCACATCCGAGCTGCAAAGGAACGCTGTCATGCTGCGCATCGCCGTCCCCAACAAGGGTTCACTGTCCGGACCTGCGTCGGCGATGCTGCATGAGGCCGGCTACCGCCAGCGCAAGGATTCCAAGGAACTCGTCCTCGTCGACGGTGAGAACGACGTCGAGTTCTTCTACCTGCGCCCGCGCGACATCGCCATCTACGTCGGCTCGGGCCGCCTCGACATCGGCATCACCGGCCGCGACCTGCTGCTGGACTCGGGTGCCAACGCCGAGGAGATCCTGCAGCTCGGCTTCGCCCGCTCCACCTTCCGCTACGCCACCACACCCGGCGGTGTGAGCGACGTGAAGGAGTTCGGCGGGAAGACGGTCGCCACCTCCTACCCGGAGATCGTCCGGAAGCACCTCGCCGACCACTCGGTGGAGGCCTCGGTGGTCCGCCTCGACGGCGCCGTCGAGACCTCCATCCACCTCGGTGTGGCGGACGTCATCGCCGACGTCGTCGAGACGGGCACCTCCCTGCGCAACGCCGGCCTGGAGGTCATCGGGGAGCCGATCCTCGACTCCGAGGCGGTCGTCATCCGCCGGGCCGGCGCCGGCGGCGAGGACGCGGCGGCCGAGCCGAAGGTGCAGCAGTTCCTGCGCCGCCTCCAGGGCGTCCTGGTGGCCCGCCGCTACGTGATGATGGACTACGACATCCGCGTCGAGCACGTCGAGCGGGCCATCGCCCTCACGCCCGGCCTGGAGTCGCCGACCGTCTCCCCGCTGCACCACGAGGGCTGGGTCGCCGTGCGCGCCATGGTCCCCAGCCGCGAGGCCCAGCGGATCATGGACGAGCTGTACGACCTCGGCGCGCGGGCCATCCTCACCACCGGGATCCACGCGTGCCGTCTGTGACCTCGCCCACCCCGCACGCCATGCCCGTGGAACTCCCCGTGCTGCCCGTCACCTTCCGGCCCGCCCGCACCCGCGCGGTGCTGCTGGGCCTGGCCACCGGGCTGCTCGCGGCCTTCGTCGTCATCGCCGTGCTCCTCCCCGCGGACGGCGCACGGCCCTGGCACACCTCGGACCGGATCTGGATCGTGCTCACCGGGCTGCTGATCGCCGGGGTGCTCGTGCTGCTCAGCCGGCCCAAGGTGGCCGCCGACCGCGACGGTGTGACCGTCGTCAACCTGACGACCCGGCGCCGGCTGGAATGGGCGCAGGTCCTCCGGGTGAACCTGCGTCCCGGCGATCCGTGGGTGTACCTCGACCTGGCCGACGGCACCAGCCTGGCCGCCATGGGCATCCAGCCGGGGATCGGACGCGCCCGCGCGTTGCGCGACGCGCGCGCCCTGCGGGCCCTCGCGGAGGCGTACGGTACCGGCAAGCCGACGGCGCACTAGACCTGCCGCCCCGGCCCGCTTCTTCATTACTCTGGAACCTTCGCAACGACCCGAGGAGTGACACCCAATCCACGATGGACGGATCGTCCGGTAGTACCCGCGCCGCCTCTCCCCCCCGACATACGGGAGCGGCGGCATGAGCGCCCCGTTGCTGCTGCTCGCGGCAGCCTTCGTCCTGATCCTCGCGAACGGCTTCTTCGTCGCCGCCGAATTCGGCCTGGTGACCGTCGAACGCCCGGCCGCCGAACGCGCCGCCGCCGAGGGTGACCGCAGGGCCCGCAGCGTCGTGGAGGCGCTGCGCAAGCTGTCCTTCCAGCTCTCGGGCACCCAGCTCGGCATCACGATCACCTCACTGGTGGTCGGCATGCTGGCCGAGCCCGCCCTCGCCGACCTGTTCGCCGGACCGCTCACCTCGGTGGGCGTGCCCGAGGGCGCGGCGCCCGCCGTCGCGGTCGTGATCGGCATGATCCTCGCCTCGGCCGTCCAGATGGTCATCGGCGAGCTCGTCCCGAAGAACTGGGCGGTGTCCCGTCCGCTGGAGGTGGCCCGTTTCGTGGCCGGGCCGCAGCGGGCCTTCTCCGCCCTGTTCCGCCCGGTCATCGAGGCCCTCAACGCCGCCGCGAACCGCCTGGTGCGGGCGCTGGGCGTGGAGCCCGCCGAGGAGCTGGCCTCCGCGCGCACCCCCACCGAGCTGGTCTCGCTGGCCCGCCACTCCGCCCGTGCCGGGGCCCTCGAACAGGACACCGCGGACCTGTTCGTCCGCACCATCTCCCTCGGCGACCTCACGGCGGAGAACGTGATGACCCCGCGCGTACGGGTCAGCGCCCTGCAGGACACCGCCACCGCCGCCGACGTCCTCAACCTGACCCGGGCCACCGGGCTGTCGCGCTTCCCGGTCTACCGGGAGCGGCTGGACGACATCGTCGGCATGGCGAGCCTGAAGGACGCCCTCGCCGTCCCGGCCCACCTGCGCGACCGCACGCCGGTCGGCCGGGTCACGGTCGCCCCGCTGCTCGTCCCGGAGACGCTGCCGGTGCAGCCGCTCCTGGAGCAGCTGCGCCGCGAGCAGCCGATCGCCGTGGTCGTCGACGAGTACGGCGGCACCGCCGGCGTCGTCACCCTGGAGGACATCGTCGAGGAACTCGTCGGCGAGGTGCGCGACGAGCACGACGGCGCCGACCTGCCCGAGCTGGCGGCCGCCCCCGCGGAGAACGGCAACCCCGCCTGGGACGCCGACGGCGGCTGCCGGGTCGACCTGCTGGAGCGCATAGGGCTCGAGGCCCCCGAGGGGCCGTACGAGACGGTGGCCGGCCTCGTCGCCGACCTCCTCGAACGCATTCCCGAGCCGGGGGACACCGCACTGCTGCCCGGCTGGGAGCTGCGGGTGCGCGAGGTCGCGCACCACCGTGCCGAAAGGGTCCGCCTGGTACGCGTCGGGTTCGAGGAGCCCGAGGACGGGCAGGAGGGCGGGCGATGAGCTTCCTGCAGCTGTTCTTCGCCGGCCTGCTGGTGCTGGGCAACGGCTTCTTCGTCGGCGCCGAGTTCGCCCTGGTCTCCGTGCGGCGCAGCCAGATCGAGCCGCTCGCCGGAACGCAGCGGCGGGCCCGTACGGTCCTGCACGGGCTGGAGAACCTGCCGCAGATGATGGCGGCGGCCCAGTTCGGCATCACGGTCTGCTCCCTGACGCTGGGTGCGGTCGCCGAGCCGACCGTCGCCCACATGCTGGAGCCGCTCTTCGAGGCGATCCACCTGCCCGAGGGGCTGATCCACCCGCTCGGCTACGTCATCGCGCTCGCCGTCGTGGTCTTCCTCCACCTCGTCATCGGCGAGATGGTCCCCAAGAACCTGGCGATGGCCGCGCCCGAGAAGACCGCGCTGTGGCTCAGCCCCGGACTCGTCGGCTTCGCCCGGCTGTTCCGGCCGGTCATCGCGGTGCTCGGCTGGTGCGCCAAGCTCGTGCTGCGGCTGTTCCGGGTCGAGCCCAAGGACGAGATCGACGCGGTCTTCACCAGCGAGGAGCTGACCGTGCTCGTCGAGGACGCCCGGCAGGCCGGACTCCTCGACGACGACGCCCAGGAACGCCTGGAGGACGCGCTGGAGCTGGGCACCCGCCCGGTCACGGACGTCCTGCTGTCCCCTGCGGAGCTGGTGACGGTCGACGCGTCCGTCACCCCCGCCGAGGTCGAGGAGCTGACCGTACGCACCGGCTACTCGCGCTTCCCGGTGGCCGGACCGGAGGGCGCCTACCTTGGCTACCTCCACGTGAAGGACGTCCTCGACCTGGAGGACACCGGCCGGCCCGTCCCGGCGCGGCTGTGGCGGCCGATGGCCACCCTCCGCGCGGAGCTGCCGCTGGACGACGCGCTCACCCAGATGCGGCGGGCCGCGTCCCACCTGGCGTCGGTCGCGGACTCCGGCGGGCGCGTGCTGGGTCTGGTCGCCCTGGAGGACGTGCTGGAGATGCTGGTCGGCGAGGTCCGTGACCCGGCGCACCGGGAGGTCCCGGAGCCTGCACAGACCGGCGACACCGCGGCCGCCCAGGAGCCCGGAGAGGCCGCCCGGCCGTCGCGTGTGATGGCGAGCTGACACGAGGACCCACGCGAGAGGGGCCCGGGCGCATGCGCCCGGGCCCCTCTCGCGTCGTTCACTCCAACGGCTCGGGCGGTGTCAGCCCGGGCCCGCGGCCCGACAGCACCTCGCCGTAGGCCTGCATGAGGTCGGGCAGCCGCAGCGTGGACAGGTCGTCCCGGGACGGCTGTCCCACGTAGCCGGACAGCCGCAGGTCGCGGTAGGCGCAGCTCTTCTCGTACAGGGTGCGCAGGAAGCGGCCGTTGCCCAGTTCGTCGATCCAGCCCTGCTCGACGACGTGGCCGCTGATGGCGAGCAGCTCCTCCAGGGCCTCGCCGTCCCAGCGGTCCCCGTTGTCGGCGGCGAGGACCTCGCCGATGCTGGTCAGTTCGTGCGGCCGGTAACTGGGGAAGTCGACCCGGGTGGTGAAGCGCGAGCCGAGGCCGGGGTTGGCCGCGAGCAGGCGGTCCATGCCCTCGGGGTAGCCGGCCAGGATCACGACCAGACGGTCGCGGTTGTCCTCCGCGCGCTTGAGCAGGACCTGCAGCGCCTCGTCGCCGTAGGCGTCGCCCTTGCTGTAGCCGGAGTTGGACAGCGCGTACGCCTCGTCGACGAACAGCACCCCGCCGAGCGCGGAGTCGATCAGCTCGTTGGCCTTGACGGCGGTCTGACCCAGGAACTCGCCCACGAGATCGGCGCGTTGCGCCTCGACCAGATGGTCGCCGCCCAGCAGTCCGAGGGCGTAGAACACCCGGCCGAGGATGCGCGCCACCGTGGTCTTGCCGGTGCCGGACGGGCCCGAGAAGACGAAGTGCCGCTTGGGCGGCTGCACCGGCAGACCCTGTCTCGCCCGCAGCCGCGCCATCCGCAACTGTGCCGACAGCGCCCGCACTTGGCGCTTGACCGGCTCCAGGCCCACCATGCGGTCGAGTTCGGCCAGGGCCTGGGAGAGCAGCACCGGGTCCGGGGCCGTGACCGGGACCTGCGGCGGGACGGGGGAGACCGGCAGGATCGCCTTCTCCCGGATGTCGTCGTCGATCGGGCCGACCGCGCCCAGCGGGTCGTCCAGCACCGAGCCCGCCCCGAGGCCACCGGGCATGGCGGCCGCCCCCGTCCGGGCGTCGAGCGGATCGGGGTCGGGCGGCAGCGTGTCGGGCCCGGTCTGACCGTAGCCCTGCAGGGTGACCGGGGCCAGGTCGGCCGTCCCGTCGGTGAGGCCGTCGGACTCGTCGATCGCGGCGAGCCGGGCCGCGGTGTCCATGAACGCCGGGTCGACCCGGTGCACCGCCCGGTACAGGGGGAGCGCGGCCGCCGTGCGGCCCGTGCCCTCGTACGCCCGGGCCAGCCAGTAGCGGAGTTCCTTGCGCTGCGGCTGTTCGCTGCGGCAGCGCATCAGGGCCGTCGCCAGCAGCGGCTCGGCCTGCCCGTACAGCTCCAGCCGGACCCGGGCCATGCCGCCGAACAGACCGGCCTCGATGCCCAGGACCTGGTCGCCGAGGAGCGGTTCGGTGTGGCGCACCAACTGGTCCCAGTCCTTGACCAGATAGGCCCGGCAGGCGTGCAGGAAACGGACGTGCGGATCGGTGTCGATCGGTGGGCACTCGGCCAGGGCCCGGTCCAGTTCCGCGATGTGGCGGCCGTCGAGCCAGTGGGAGGCGTGCGCCAGCAGCAGGTCGCGGCGGGTCTCCAGCACCGGCTGCACCCACCAGCCCAGCCAGTACCAGGAGTTCATGGAGCGGCGGTGCGCGCTGCGCTGCTCGCCGAAACGGTCGCGGTGCCGGTACATCTGCAGCAGCGCGGTGGAGGTGTCCGCCCGCAGCGCGTGCAGCCCGAGCCAGGCGTCCGCCATGCCGGGGTCGAGGCGGACCGCCACGCGGAACTCCTCCTCGGCCTGGGTGTAGGCGCCCATGGTGTAGGCGTCGACGGCCCGCACCCAGGCAAGGTCGGAGGGGGCGCCGGAATGCTCTGTGCCGAAGTCCATCAGGTCCCCACCAGCCCGTTCCCCCCGGTGCCGCCCGCCGTACGCCGCTCCAACCAGGTTACGCGAAGCGGGAGTTGGTGCCAGGTGAGCACCGCCTTCGCGGGGTGGCGCACCCGTTGGCATGGTACCCGTGCGAGCCTGGTGGGCCGTAGAGCGACGCGGGTGGTGACGGTGGGTGAGCGATCCGCCGCCGTACGGGGCCGTATCACCGGCTGTAGGCAGAACGAAGCCCCCGGTCACGGGGGAACAACCGGGGGCTTCGCGCATGAGGTGCGGTCGACGATGACCGCGCATTGAGAACGTAAGTCCTGTGCGGCTCCCGGGTCAAGCCACCTCGGGGCGTCGCTCCGGCGGTCGCGGGGCGGGTGCAGCGCACCGGCTGCACGCGGTCACGGTCAGTGACGGAGGGTGTCGGCGACCGGGGTCTCCGCGTGCTGCTCACGTACCTCGTAGCCGTCCGGACGCTGATGGACCAGCAGGTCCGCGAACGGCCGGGAGGGGTCGGCGGCGAAGTGCGCGTCCTGCGCCCGCATCCAGCCGGCCCAGAACCCGGTCAGGGCGGGGCCGTCGCGGAGCTCGCCGCGCTCCCGTGCCGTGTCCCGGGAGACCTCCAGCCAGAGCAGGCTCGCCAGCCGGGGACGCAGCGCGCGGCGGCCCACGCCCACCCCCTCCAGCAGGACCACGGGGGCCGCCGGCACCTCCAGGGTCGTCGCGAACCGCCGCGCCATCCAGTCGTACTTCGCGGGCCGGGCGGTGTCACCGCGGCGCAGCGGCTCCAGCACCTGCTCGCGCAGCCGCCCGGTCCACTCGAACAACTCCTCGTGCGTGGCCAGATCGTCGAGGTGGACGACGGGAGCGCCGTCCAGTGCGGACGCCAGCGCGGCGGCGAAGGTCGTCTTGCCGGATCCGGCGTGCCCGTCCACGGCGACGAGCCGCACCGGCCCGCAGGACGGCGGAAGGGCGCGCAGCCGGGCGGCGAGCGCGCGGAGCGCCCCGGGAGTGGTCTGGTGGTCCATCGGCCCCAGCCTACGACCTGCGCCGACGCGAGGGACTGCGGTGGGTGCCAGGGGCGTCTACGGTAAGAGTCGTGACCGACTCTGCCGCATCCCTGTACCCCCCGGAGCGACTCGAACTCGCCCGCAAGGCCGCCGCCGACGCGGGACTCGACGCGCTGCTCGTCTCACCGGGCCCCGATCTGCGCTACCTCACCGGCTACCACGCCCACCTCACCGAGCGCCTGGTGTGCCTGGCGCTGCCGGTGCTCGGCGACCCCTTCCTCGTCGTGCCCCACCTGGAGAAGCCCGGTGCCGAGGCCTCCCCGCTGGGCGCGCTCGGCGTCGACGTCGTCGGCTGGGGCGAGACCGAGGACCCGTACGCCCTGGTCGCCGGCCGGCTGCCGCGAGGGACCGCTCGGGTCGCCGTCGACAACCACATGTGGGCCGAGAAGGTGCTCGCCTTCCGCACGGCCCTCCCCGGCGCCGAGCAGAGCCTGGCCGGCGACGTGCTGCGCGAACTGCGGATGCGCAAGTCGCCGGCGGAGACCGAGGCGCTGCGCCGGGCCGCGGGCGCCATCGACCGGGTGCACCGCCGCATCGGGGAGTGGCTCAGGGCCGGGCGCACCGAGCGCGAGGTCGCCCGGGACGTCGCCGACGCCGTCATCGAGGCGGGGCACACCACCGTCGACTTCGTCATCATCGCCTCGGGCCCGAACGGCGCCAGCCCCCACCACGAGGTCTCCGACCGGGTGATCCGGGCCGGTGACCCGGTCGTCGTCGACATCGGCGGCACCACGCAGGAGGGCTACTGCTCCGATTCCACGCGCACCTACGCGGTCGGTGAACCGCCCGCCGAGTTCCGCGAGATGTACGAGGTGCTGCGGCGCGCGCAGCACGCCCAGACCGATGCCGTCCGCCCCGGCATCACCGCGGAGGAACTCGACGCGATCGGGCGGGACATCATCGCCGCGGCCGGCTACGGCGAGCACTTCATCCACCGCACCGGGCACGGCATCGGTCTGGAGACGCACGAGGAGCCGTACATCGTCGCGGGCAGCTCCCGTCCGCTGGAGCCGGGCATGGCCTTCTCCGTCGAACCCGGGATCTACCTCCCGGACCGTTTCGGCGCCCGCATCGAGGACATCGCCGTCTGCACGCCCGAGGGCGGGGAACGGCTCAACCAGACCTCCCGGGACCTGGTCGTCCTGTCTGTTTAGTCCGATGTGTTGACTCCCGGTACGGCAGGGGGGTATTCCGTACACGCGACCGTGTGCGCGGTGCGTTCGCCGCGCGCGGCGCACACGTCGTGTCAAGGGCCCAGCAGGAAGCGGCAGTCGGGGGGCCGGGCATGTTCGACGGCGAGCGTGACTTCGGGGTGCGGCAGTGGACGGTCGGCGGCACGACCGTGGTGGAACTGACGGGGGAGCTCGACCTGTGCGCCGGCGTGCGGGCGGGCGCGCGTCTGGACGCGGTCACCGGCGGGCCGCGGCCCGACGTCGTGGTGGACCTGCGCGGGGTGAGCTTCATCGACTGCAGTGGTCTGTCGGTGCTCATCCGGGCGCGGAAGCGGACCCTCGACCGCGGTGGCCGGTTCGGCATCGTCGGCGACAGTCCCTGCGTGCTGCGGCTGTTGCGGCTCACCCGGACGATCCGGGTCTTCACCGTCCATGACGACCTGGCCTCCGCGCTGGCCGCGCCGGGCGCCCCCGATCCCCCCGCGGCGGACGGCGCCATAGCGTGAGCTCACCCGGGCAGCGGCGCCAGCACGATCCAGACCTGGCCGCGGGCGAAGTTCACCGGCTGCCCGTCGGGCGTGGTGAAGCGCGTGCCCCCGGCGGCGTCGGGCCGTGACCACCGGGCGTCGTACGCCTTGCCGTCGCGCAGCACCACCGCACGCCCGGTGCCCACGGTCTCGCTGTACGGGGAGGTGTTCCCCCACCGGTCCTGGAAGCCGGAGGAACGGACCGTGACGTACTGCACGACCACCGTCGGCGCGCCCAGCCTGCCGCCGTCGGTGGTGGTGGCCGGGTCGCCGTCGAACGAGATCAGCCAGCGGTCGCCGTCGGCCGACCAGTGCAGGCCCACCGAGCCGTTCGGGTAGCGCACGGTGCGGTCGCGCTCGGGGGTGCCGCCGGGCGGTGCGGCACCGAAGCGGAAGCCTATGTCCCGGGCGGCCGAGGCGTCCGGGGCCGCGGCGAGCAGCCGCTCCGGGGTGGCGTACAGGTTGTGCGGGGCGGGGCGCGAGCCGTCGCGCACGTAGGCACCGGGGGCGTGAGCGGGGGAGACGTCGTGCACCGGCGCCGCCGCCACCACCGGCAGCAACCTGGACTGCGCCCCGGAGAAGGCGAGGGCGGGGCGGCCGAACTGGCGGAGCAGTTCCAGGTCCGACTCGCGGGCGCTGCGCACCGGGCCGACCCGTTCGGGCAGTTGGGAGGAGAAGACGGCGAGCAGACGGGTGAGGCCGGACTCCACCTGCTCCACGTAGACGAGGTCGGCCCGGTCCAGCCCGGTGTGCGGGCGGGCGGGCCCGACGTTGTCGATCTTCACCGCGAGGACCGGGCCGCGGGTGCGTCCGGGCAGTCCGGTGAAGGGCGAGCGCGCGACCGCGGTGGTGCCGGGCACCGAACCCGTCGAGGAGGGGGAGGGCCCGCCGGGCGTCCGCTCGGGGCCGCCGCAGCCCCGGCTGACCAGGAAGACGGTGAAAACCGCCAGCACGACCAGGACCGCCGCTCTCGCGGGACGTCTGGGTGCTCGGGCCACGACGGCCACCCCCGTGCTGCATAGGTATGCTGCTTACGGAAAAGCCATTTGCCGAATCGTTGCGCGTATTCCTAGTATCCGCCACATGGAGCCGGTACCCCAGACGGCGGACGCGACCGCCTACCTCGCAGCGGACGAGGTGATCGACCACGGCCACCCGCTGGTCCGGGCGACCGCCGCCCGGCTGCGGGCGGAAGCCCCCGATCCGTATGACTATGCCGAAGCGGCCTACACCTTCGTCCGCGACGCCATCCCGCACTCCGCCGACTCCGGGGACCCGCGCGTCACCTGGCGCGCCTCCGACGTCCTGGAGCAGCGCACCGGCATCTGCCACGCCAAGGCCCACGCCCTGACCGCGCTGCTGCGCGCCGAGGGCATCCCCACGGGGCTGTGCTACCAGCGGCTCGCCGACGACGACGGCACCGGCGCCCTGATCCACGGGCTCATCGCCCTCAAGCTGCCCGGACACGACCGCTGGGCCCGGCAGGACCCGCGCGGCAACAAGCCCGGTGTCGACGCCCGGTTCTCCCTCCGGGAGGAACGGCTGGCCTGGGTGCCCCGCCCCGGACTCGGCGAACGCGACTACCCCGGTCTCCACGCCACCCCGCCGCCCGCCGTGCTCACCGCCCTGCGGCAGGCTGTCGACCGGCCGCATCTGTGGCGGCTGCTGCCCACCGACCTACCGGACCAAGAAGACCGATGACCTCACACACCCCCCTGACCCTGACCGTCGACCCCGCCGTGCGCGCCCTGGCCCCGGGGTTCGCCCACCTCGCCGTCGAGGCCCGCGGCCTGGTCAACGGGCCGAGCGACGATGCGAGCGCGGCCCTCCTCGACGACGCGGCCCGCCGCCTGACCGAGCGCCTCGGCGGCCGCGCCCCGCACGAGGACCCCCACATGGCCGCCTGGCGCGCGGCGTACACCGCCTTCGGCGCCAAGCCCTCGCGCACCCGCAACTCCGCGGAGGCGCTGGCCAAACGCGCCCTCGCCGAAGGCGGGCTGCCCCGCATCAACCGGCTGGTGGACCTCTACAACGCGATCAGCGTCGCCCACCTCGTGCCCGTCGGCGGTGAGGACACCGACCACATCCACGGCGGCATGACCCTCGTACGGGCGACCGGCGACGAGAAGTTCGAGACCGTGGCCGGCGGTGAGCCCGCCGTCGAGCACCCCGAGCCCGGCGAGGTCGTCTGGCGCGACGGGACCGGGGTCACCTGCCGCCGCTGGAACTGGCGGCAGGGGATCCGTACCCGGCTGACCGAGGAGTCGGTCAACGCGCTCTTCCTCCTGGAGCGGATGGATCCGATGCCGATGGCCGACCTGCGGGCCGCCGGTGAGGAACTCGCCGCTCACCTGCGGGGGTTCAACCCCGGCGCGGAGGTCACCGTGCACGAGCCGGTCTGACCCCCGCGCCCGGTCACTCCGCCTTCGCGCCGCGCTCCCGGGCGGCGACGTCCTCCGGCGTGGGGGCGCTGCCGCCCAGGTGCGCGGGCAGCCACCAGTGGTCGTTCGGGCCCGACGGGCGCCCGGTGTACACGCGCTGCGCGTCCTCCAGTAGCTCCTGGACGCGCAGCCGCAGCCGCCGGGTCAGCGCGCCCGGCTTCTCGTCCGCGTGGGGCGTCATCTGCTCGCCCACCCGGATGGTGATGGGGAAGCCGTTGCGGCCCAGCTGGCGCGGCTGGTCCTTGGTCCACAGCCGCTGCGTGCCCCACAGGGCGACCGGCAGCAGGGGCACGCCCGCCTCCATCGCCAGGCGCGCGGCACCGGACTTGAAGGACTTCAGGGTGAAGGACTGGGAGATGGTCGCCTCGGGGAAGACCCCGATGATCTCGCCCGAGCGCAGCGCCGTCAGCGCGTGCTTGTACGCGTGCATGCCCTCGGAGCGGTCCACCGGGATGTGCTTCATGGCCCGCATCAGCGGACCCGACACCTTGTGCCGGAAAACCGACTCCTTCGCCATGAAACGCACCAGCCGCTTCGCCGGGAGCGCTGTCAGCCCCGCGAACACGAAGTCGAGGTACCCGATGTGGTTGCTCACGAGCAAAGCGCCGCCCTTGCGCGGCACATGTTCGGTGCCGGCGATGTCGAAGCGCAGTCCCTGCACCTTGAACATGGTGCGGGCGAAGCCGATGACGGGCGGGTAGACGAGCTCGGCCATGTGTGGGGCCCCTTCTTCGTAGGGGGTGGCCCCCGGCGGAAGTTACGCGGCCGTAGGTTTGGGCCGCCGGCTGATCGTGCCCCGTAAACGGGTGCCGTGTCATCCCGCGTGCCCGCCGTGTGGCGAGATTCTCGTCACGTCACCCGGTCGTACGACGCACCAGCAGGTACATCTCGCATCCGAGGCAGTAGCCGAACACCGCGTTGAGGAAGGCCGCCGCGAGCGCGCAGGCCGTCGCCGCCAGGCCCAGCCAGGCGAGCCCCGTGGCGTAGCCGGCGAGCCCGACGACCGCGAACGCCAGTCCGACCGCCTGCGCGAAGCGCGGCGGCGCCGGGTCCTCGGTCTCGGTCGGCGGCCCCAGGCGGGGCCGTACCGCCACCCGGTACAGCAGGCCGTACGGTGAGTTCTGGACACCCGCGGCGGCGCCCACCGCGAACACCAGCGCCTGGACGGCCAGCAGCCAGGCACTTCCGGTGACGAGGACGGCGGCCAGGACGACACTGGTCACGCTTGCGCCGAAGCGCGGTCCACGGGCATCAATGGCGTGAGGGCTCATACCGGCCATGATTCCGGAACGGACGCCGTCCGGACCCCCGGGAATCATGGCGGTCGTGTGAACGCTGCAACGGCAGGGAGGGGCGAAATGACGGGACTGGTGGTGTGCGTCGCCGTGCTCGTGGCGGCGGGGATCTTCGGCATCCTCCACAAGCGCAGGGACGGAAGGGTACGGGTGCGGGACAAGGACGCGGCACAACAGCTGACGGCGGGTGAGATCGGCGCGGAACTCGGGGAGCGGGCCACGCTCCTCCAGTTCTCCACCGCCTTCTGCGCGCCCTGCCGGGCCACCCGCCGCACCCTCGGCGAGGTGGCCGGCATGGTCGACGGCGTGCGGCACGTGGAGATCGACGCCGAGGCCCACCTCGACCTGGTGCGCCGGCTGGGCGTCGTCAGGACGCCGACCGTCCTGGTCCTCGACGCCCGCGGCACCGTGGTGCGGCGCGCGTCGGGCGCGCCGCGCAAGGCCGACGTCATCGCGGCGCTCGGCGCGGCGGTGTGACCCCCGCGCGCGGTGTCATGACCCCGGTCCCATGCGCCGGGGCGCCCTTGACGCGGCGCCGGTCTGATCGTCAGTCTGACGTTATGTCGCGAGACCTCCTTCTGTACTCCCGCTTCGACGTCGACCTCGGTCGGCACGCGAGCGCCCGCTGTCACGGCCGTTGAGTGCCCAGGACTCCGCACCCCTCCGGCTCGACAGCACGACGAAGGACAACTCCATGACCGCCTCTCCCGACCTCGGCACGCCGGCCGCGACCTCCCTGGGCGCCGTGCCCACCTCGATCCCCGCGCCCGCCCCGGTCCCCCTGCCCCCACCGCCCGCCGTGACCGGCGCCTTCGACCCGACCGAATTCGACCCGACCGCCTTCCGTGCCGTCTTCCGCCGTCACGCCGCCGGGGTCGCGGTCATCACCGCGGCCGGTACCCGCCCCGCGGGCTTCACGGCCACCTCCCTCACCTCCGTGTCCGCCGAGCCGCCCCTGCTGTCCTTCGGGATCAGCACCGCCGGCTCCGCGTGGCGCACCGTCGCGGAAGCCACCCACGTGGGCGTCCACATCCTCGGCGAGCACCAGGAGGAGGTGGCCGCCACCTTCGCCCGCAGCGGCGCCGACCGCTTCGCGCCGCCGACCGCGTGGGGACCCGGCCCGTATGGAGTACCGCTCCTGGAGGATGTCCAGGCCTGGCTGGTCGCCCGTGTGGTGGCGCGCATACCCGCCGGTGACCACCGCATCGTCGTCGCCCAGGCCGTGGCGGGCGCCCCCGAGGGCGAAGCGGCCCGCCCGCTGCTCTACCACCACGGGCGCTACAACGCGCTGCGCCACTGAGTCCCTCCATCAGGCCCCGGGTCGGCAAGGTCACAGTCCACCGCCCTTGCCTGCCGCGGGACCGACGGCTGTACTGGCGAGTAATATTTCTGCCGGAGCGCCGTGCGTCCCAACGGGGAGCCGCCGTCGAAGGCGCCTATGCTGCCTTCACAAGGGCAGTTGACGTACCCATGCAGCAGTAGGAGTGCAGGCGTGAGCTTGAGGATCGTTGTCGCAGTGAAGTACGTGCCTGATGCCACGGGTGATCGTCACTTCGCGGGGGATCTGACCACGGATCGGGATGCGGT